>CANHKH010000229.1 GCA_947460165.1 Comamonadaceae bacterium | reverse complement strand
GGGCGCAATCAGCAAGCTCATGCCCTTGTGGCGGGGTTCGGCCTTGGGGTCTGTCTTGACCAGCAGCAAAATGCCTTGCCCATGCAGGCTGTTGGTGATCCACATCTTGCTGCCGTTGACCACATACTCATCACCCACGCGCTTGGCCACGGTGCGAATGGCTTGCAGGTCAGACCCGGCATTGGCCTCGGTCAGGCCGATGCCGCCACGAAACTCACCCGAGGCCATGCGTGGCAGCCAGAGGCGCTTTTGCTCCTCGGTGCCCGCCCGCTCAATGGCGGCGGCCATGATCAGGTGTGAATTGAAGATGCCGCAGGGGGCCATCCAGATCGAGGACACCTTGACCACAATTTTTGCGTAGGTGCTGGCCGACAAGCCCAGGCCGCCGTAAGCCTCGCCAATCGTGGCGCCAAACAAGCCCAGCGACTTCATTTGCTCGACGATCTCGTGCGGGTATTCGTCGGCATGATCAAACTTGCGCGCCACCGGGCGCAACTCCTTCTCAGCCCACTGCTCTATGGCGTCCAGTATCTCGGCATCGTCCTGCGGCTTGCTGCTCATGCGCTTTCCTCGTTGTTGGGTGAATTTTGGGTCTCTACAGAAAGGCCCTTGGGAGCGCCCTGGCCGGGCATGCTTGCCACCGAATTAGGCATGCAATCGAGGGGCGGCCAGCCTGTAAATATGTACGGACAAGTGTAAGAATCAGATCACAGGCTGTCAATGTGCAGGACCCGTGACCTCAGGTGATTTGGGGTCTACAGGGCACTTCCATCAAACACGAGAAAAGCTCAAGCGCCTTTCATTTTCCGCCCATCATGGCGCTGGGCAGCCAGGTGGCAATCGACGGAAACACAATGAGCAAGACAGTCGCCAAGCACAAGATGAAGAAAAATGGCAAAGCTGAATGAGCAATGGTCATCATGCTTTTGCCCGTCATGTTCTGAAGAACAAAAAGGTTAAAGCCCACGGGCGGGCTGATCTCTGCCAACTCAATCATGATGATGATGTAGATGCCAAACCAGATCGGGTCGAACCCGGCGGCCTGCACCATGGGCAAGACCACTGCGGTGGTCAGCACAATCATGGACACGCCGTCCAGGGCGATGCCCAGCACCAGGTAGACCACCGTGAGCACAGCCATCAAGGCGTAGGGTGAGAGCTGCAAGGACACCACCCACTCAGACAAGGCCCTGGGAATGCCCGTAAAGCCCATGGCCACGGTCAAAAAACTGGCGGCCCCCAAGATGAACATGATCATGGCGCTCATGCGCAAAGACCCGGTCAGGCTGTCGCGCAGATTGAGCCAAGTGAGGTTGCCACCCACAGCAGCGATCACCAAAGCCCCCAGCACGCCAAAGGCAGAGGCCTCATTGGCGGTGGCCACGCCCAGCATCATGGACAGGAAAACCGCAAGTATGAGCAGCAGCACGGGCAGCAGTCGCGCAGTGGACTTGACGCGCTCCCAGAATGTGGTGTTAAAGCTGGGTGGCGGCATGAGTTCGGGGTGGCGCCAAGCCCACAGGGCAATGTAGCCCGAAAAAAGAAACAGGATCAAAATGCCAGGAACGATGCCCGCCAAGAACATTCGGACAATGGACACGTCGGCCGCCACCGCATAAATGATCATCGCGATGGAGGGCGGGATCAAAATACCCAGCGTGGCCGCTCCGCACAAACTGCCTATGCTCAGGCGCTGGTCATAGCCGCGCTTGGCCAATTCCGGCAAGGCGATTTTGGAGATGGTGGCGCAGGTCGCAGAGGACGATCCGGAGACCGCGCCAAAAATACCGCAGCTCAGCACATTGACATGCAGCAGGCGGCCGGGCAGGCGGTCCAGCCAGGGCGCGAGGCCGGCAAACATCTGTTCGGCCAGGCGGGTGCGAAACAAGATCTCGCCCATCCAAATGAACATGGGCAAGGAAGCCAGAGACAAAGAAGAATAGGTGTTCCAGTAGGCCGTCACCAAGTTGATGTCCGGGCGGGTGTTGGAAAAAAATGCCACACCCGCCCAGGCCACCACCCCCAAGGCAAAGGCAATCCAGACCCCTCCTGCAAGGAGCAAGATCAGCAGCACGATCAACAGGGCAGAGGTCTTCACGACAGGGCTCCAGTCACAGGCCAGGCTCGTCGAGTGCCGGGGGCTTTTCGGCGCGCAGCTCGGCCGCCGGTGTGCGCCAGGCCACCACCCATTCATCCAAGATGGCCACCAGCATCAGGGCCACACCCACCAAGAAGCTGAGCATGGGGATCCAGACCTGGATTTCGATCATGCCTTGCGTCAACTCATCGACCACATAACTGCCCCACATGTAGGCAGCGATGGCCTTGAGCATGTAGGTGGTGAAGACCAAGCCCAAAAGCAAGCAGGCCAGCAAGACAGGCTTGCGCAGACGCGGCGGCAAGGCATCGACCAGCAGGCCAACGCGGACCATGTCACCGCGCTTGAAGGTCGCCGGCAAGGCCAAAAAGCCTGAGGCGGCGCAGCACCAACCGATCAGCTCAGAGGCGCCCGTGATGTAGCTGCCCATCTTGCGCATCAGCGCCTCGCCAATCATCAGGGCGAAAATGGCCACCAAGAACAAGCCCGCCAGAATCAGGCTGGCGCCGTAAGCGCGGTCAAGCAGTTTGCGCACAGCCAGACCCTGTTGGCCCGTTGGGGGCTTTCACTTGCCGATGGCGCTGCGGTATTGACCCAAGGCTTTGACAGCCTCGTCGCCCATGGGCTTGGTGTACTGCTCCCAAAGGGCCGTGGTGCGGCGGCGCATTTCATCGACCACGGCGCGTGGCATGGGCTGAATGTTCATGCCATTTTTCTGCAGTTCAGCCACCTTGACCTGGTGGTCACGCTTGCTGTTTTCCCAAAAACCTGGCTCCATCTCGCGGGCCACCCGCTCTATGGTTTGCTGCTGCTCGGGCGTGAGCTTTTTCCAAGTGTCCAGGTTGACGGTCATCACGTTGGAGGCCCAGATGTGGTTGGTCTCGTAGCCGAATTTCATGAAGTCCCAGTACTTTTGCGCCACCGCCGTGCCCGCCGAGGTGGGCACGCCTTCAAGCATGCCCGAGCCCAGAGCTTGCAAAATTTCCAGGTTGGTCAATTGCACAGGGACCATGCCCAGGCGGTTGATCCAGTCGGTGGTCAGCTTGTCCAGCGACCGCATCTTCAGGCCCTTGAGGTCGTCTATGGTCTGCACCGGTTTCTTGGTGAAGAAGAACTGCTTGGGCCAGGGCACGATGTAGAGCATCTTTTGGTTGTTTTTGCTCAAGATGCCTTCCCACAGCGGGCGAAAGCTCTTGTGCAGCATCTGCAACTGCTCGTAGTCGTTGACCAAGAAGGGCAGGGTCTCCACCGCCATGGCCGGGCCGCGGCTGGCGTTTTGGAACAGCGCCAGGTCGGCCATGGGCACCACGCCGTCGGCCACGGCGCGCACCGACTCATTGGCCTTGACGCCCAACTCCCCGCCTGGGCGCGAGACCACCTGCAGTTGGCCCTTGGTCTCCTCGGTGATGCGTTTGGCAAAGGCCGCCGCATTGAGCGAGTGAAATTCGTTGGGCCCCCAGGGCACGGAGATTTCCAATTTGGTTTGCGCCTGTGCAGCGCCTATCAAGCCCACCCATGCGCCCACGGCCAGCAAAGAAATAGCAATGCGACGACCCCGAAATGAAACGAACATAGCAGTCTCCTGAACAAATGCGATGCACAAAATTCGGTGCAGATTCTCTTCAAAACTGCTCCGCTTAACGCAGGTTCAATAATATGTCCGTACAAGCTGCCAAGGCAAGAGGCGCACAGCTAGGTGAAAGTACGGGGGAGCCTCAGGAGCGCCTGAGGGTCGACCCGTAGGTGAACAGGCCGCCGTTGTAGAGCGAATGGGCCACCACCATCAGGCGACCTGCGGCATCGAAGTAGTAACGCAAGATCTGAAAGGCCGCCTCGCCCGCCTTCACATGCAGCAGCTTGGCTTCAGCGGGCCCCACGTTGATGGCGCTGAAATGTTGATCAATGCGGTCAATCTTGTTCACATCGACCGTGGCAACGATTTCCTTGGCCGCCGTCTCCACATTGAGCAGTTGTCGGTGCTGGCGCTTGTTGCGCACCGCCACGTAAACGTCGACCAGGGCCAGCGGCCTGGCGTCGTTGCGCGGGTAGCGGACAGAGCGCACCCACACACACGGCGTTTGGGCCAGCTGTGAGACCTGGCTGGCGTAGACGTTCGCGTCGGTGCCGACCTCCTGCGCCAAAAGCACATGCAGCCGGGTGGAGGCGCCGTGGTGCAGCATGTCCTCAATGGTCTGGATGTTTTGCTCATAGCGCACCAGTGGGCTGGTGGCCAGCACGGTCGAGCCCGATCCCTGACGACGGGCAATCAGGCCTTTTTCTTCCAACTGGCGCAAGGCCTCACGGGTGGTGTGCCGGCTGACCTGGAAGGTGTCGCACAGCTCTTTTTCAGTGGGCAAGGCCGCACCCACAGCCCATCGGCCACTGCGAATGTCGTCCATCAAAATGGTCGCCAGCCGCTTGTAAAAAGGCCCTGTCCCCTTGTCCAACTCTGCCTGCCCCTCTTTGCCCATGCCATTTTCCTCGCGTCTTGATGGTCGGCAAGTATGCCCTCATAATATGTTCGGACAACTTACCACTACATCATGTCACACGCAAGCTATTTTGAAGCCATCGACGTGCGCCAACTCCGACAGGAGTTTCCAGTGGGTGAGGCATTCCTGGAAAAATTTCGAGGCCTGTCCACCGATGCGCTGCGCCAGCACCAGCAATCGCTGTTCGATCGCATCATGCTGCGGGCCTGGCAAATTCCGTTTTACCAACGGCTGTGGGGCCAGGCAGGCATCGCCCCTGGAGACATCCGCCGCATCGAGGACATTGGCAGACTGCCCAGCTTTGGCAAGCATGACATCATGGCCTCGATCGAGCGCCAGCCTCCCCTGGGCGACCACCACGGCCGTGACATCCCGGTGAACGGCCGCATCTTGCCCATGATTGTGCATGCCACCAGCGGCACCACCGGCAGGCCCCAGCCTCTGCTGTTCAGCCCGCGCACCCGCGAGGTCCACAAGCTGATGCTGGCGCGGGCCTACCTGATGCAAGGGCTGCGGCCCAGCGATGTGGTGCATTCGGTCTATGGCCACGGACCGGTCAACGGCGGCCACTATGTGCGCGAGTCTGTGGTTCACCACACCGGGGCCTTGTTCTTTTCGGCCGGCACCGGGGTGGAGACGCCTTCGCTCAAGCAGGTGGAGTACATGCGTGAGTTCCGCGCCAGCGTCATCGTTGGCTTTGCCGACTACATCCAACGCCTGGCCGAAGTCGCGCGCGAGCACGGGATGGTGCCCGGCCGTGACATTCCCATCCGCATGATTTCTGGCCACTTGTCCAAGGACGCCCGGGCCGGACTGGCCCAGGCCTGGGGCGGGCCCGAGCTTTTTGACTGGTATGGCGTGGGCGACACCGGCTTGATTGCGGCAGAAGGTCCGGACCACGAGGGCATGCATGTGATGGAGGACGCGCACTGGGCTGAGGTCTGCGACATCGACACCGGCCGCCCCGTGGCCCAGGGCGAGCCGGGGGACCTGGTCGTCACCTGTCTGTTCAGCGAGGATATTTTCCCCATCATCCGCTTTAACACGCATGACCTGACCCGCTTGCTGCCTGGCAGCTCGGCGCTGGGCTTGCCATTTGCCCGCATGGAGGGTTTTTTGGGCCGCAGCGACAACATGGTCAAGCTGCGCGGCATCAATGTGTTTCCGCAGTCGCTGTCCAACATCCTGGCGAAGCTGCCCGGCTTTCATGGCGAGTACCTGTGTGTGCTGGCCCAGGTCAGCGGCCGCGAGGAAATGACCGTGCGCATCGAGTGTCACGCCCCGCGCGAGGACGAACTGTTG
>CANHKH010000228.1 GCA_947460165.1 Comamonadaceae bacterium | reverse complement strand
TCGCCTTCCACCAAGCCGGTGTCGTAAAAGTAAACCTTGGGGGTTTGCAGGGTGGCGCGGGCAATGTTGTCATGCCAGGGCCGCACCACAAACACAATGTAGAGCGCCTCCAGAATGTCGAGGTACTTTTTGAGCGTGACGGGCGAGACGCCCAAATCGCGCGCAATGCTGGCCAGGGACAGGGGCGAGCCCACACGCGAGCGCAGCAGCTGGGCAAACAGGCGAATGGCGTTGAGCTCTTGAATGCGTGAGAACTCCAGCACATCGTTGCGCACCAGCCCGTCAAAATACTGCCTGCGCCAGCGCTCGGCTTGCTCCTTGTCAGGCGCCAGGCAAGGCTCGGGAAAACCACCGCGCTCGAGCAAATGGGTGAGCGCTGCCTCGGGCGCAGCCCCGGTTTGCTCGCACCATTCACGCACCGACAAGGGATGCAAGCGCACCCCAAAAAAACGCCCAGCCAAAGACTCACCGCTTTGCCTGAAGGTGTCCAGGCGGGCGCTGCCGGTCACCAGCAGCTGCTGGCGGGCCGCTTTGCCGTCGTACACGCCTTTGAGCCAGGCTTTCCAGCCCACCATTTTGTGAATTTCATCCAGCACCAGCAGCGGCGCCTGTGGGTTCCACAGCTGTTTGCGCATCAAAGCCCGGTCGGCAAGCACGTCGTAATTCAGGTACTGGCCGCCTTGCCTCTCTATCAATTGCCGGCTGAGCGTGGTTTTGCCCACCTGGCGCGGGCCGGTGAGGAACACCATTTTTTGGGCCAGGTCGGCCTGCACACGGTCGTCAAGGTAGCGCTTCATCTCGCTATTTTGCGACTTTTTTACATATAATTGAATAGATGTCGCGACTTTTATTCAAAGTACCATCGAAAAGACGCACTTAAAGACTTTTCTCAGGCACTCCGTCTTTGTTGAATTTGCAGCATCCAGCGTTTGCCACGCTGTGAGGCCTCTGCAGCCCTTGAACCTACAGCCGCAACTCCCGCATGTGCCCCAGCACCCGCACCGCGCCCGCTGCCCGCAGCGGCTGAGCGTCCACGCCCTCAGGCGCGTAGGCCCACACCGTGGCGCCGGCGGCCACGCCGGCGGTGATGCCCACGGTGGTGTCTTCCACCACCAGGCAGTGCGCAGGGTCCACGCCCAGGTGGGCGGCGGCAGCCAGGTACACGTCCGGGTGGGGCTTGCTGCGCGGCATGTCGTGGCCGCTGAAGATGCGGCCCTCAAAGTGCGTGTGCAGCCCCACTTGCTTGAGCATCATTTCCACCTTGAAGCGGTCTGCACCCGAAGCCACGGCGATGCGGCCTTGGCAATGGTGGTGCAGGTGGTCCACGGCCTCGTGGATGCCGTCAATGGCGGTGATGTGCAAGGCCAGTTGCTGGTTGCGTCGTTCAAAAAACTGGGCCAGCCAATCGTCTGTGAGCGGCACGCCGGTGTGTGACTCGATGAGCGCGCGCTGGCTTTTGACGGTGTGGCCCACAAAGCGCTGCATGCACTCGGCCAGGCTCATGCGCCAGCCTTGCTCCTCGAACATGTCACGCAAAACGCCGCAGGTGAGGGCTTCGCTGTCGACAAGCACGCCGTCGCAGTCGAACAAAATGGCTTGAAAGGTCATGGACCGAGATTTTAAGAAGGGCGAGGCACTCAGTCGGCCCTCAGGCCCACCAACCCGTCACGGCCGCCCACAACCACCCCCCGGCCAGCGCCAAGAAAGTCATGCCCACCAGGCCCAGCAGCACAGATGCCAGCATCATCAGGCCATCGCGGGTGAGCAGGCCCAGGCCAAAGAGCAGCAGGGACACGGCCGGGAACAAGTTGCCCAGAGGGATGGGCAAAAAAATAATGAAGGCCATGAAGGCCACCCAACTGGCCCAAGCCCAGCGCAGCCGGGGGCTGTAGAGCGCCTGCCAACGTGGCCGCAGGTGGCGGTGGGCAAAGGCGTACATCCAGGCCAGCCAGCGCAAGACCTTCAAGGCCGCCTCGGGGCCCAGCTTGAGCGCACGCAGCCGCTCCAGTCGGGGAGCATCCTCGCCTCTGGCCCAGCGCCAGACCCAAGCAAAGATGCCCAGGCTGAACAACATGCCAGCGCCTGCCACAGGCACGGTGGTAATCAGGGCCAGCAAAATAAGCAGCACCCCCATGGTGGCTTGGCCATGCATGGCCAGCAGCTGCTGCAGCGACAAGGGCTCGCCCGCTTGGCCGCGCAGTTTGGCCAAGCGCCTCTGCCTGGCCTCGCGCACAAAGCGGCGGATCAAGGCGGCGTCGAGCAAGCTGTGATGGTTCCCAGGGCGGCTCAAGCGGCCACCCTTCGCGAGCGGCGGCCCAGCAGCACATGCGCCGTGACGGCCAAGCCCAAGAGCAGCACCAGCCCTAGGCCCCAAAGCAGCCACAGCGCCACGCTCAACAGCGAAGCTACACCGTCCATAGAGGGCCACATGGAGGCCATGGGTGCCAACCATTGCAGCCCAGCGCTCAGCAAGGACTGCATGGCCTGTAGCCAAGCTGCGTCCACCCAAGGACTGAGCCAAGTGGGCCAAGGCAAGGAGTCCAGCGGGGGCAAGGCGCCCGCCAACTGGGGCAGTTGCACCGCCAACCAGGGCAGCAGCTGGGCCAACAGGGCCATGCCTGCGGTCCAGATGAAGAGCAAAAATACAGTGACCAACCACAAGCCAAGTTTCAATTGATGCCTCCCCGCTTTGAGGAGGTCATTGTGGCGTCCTTGGCCCGCCCACAAAGCCCCAAACAGCTTAGGGCTTCAAACCACACAGCCATTGCACACTGCCTGCCCAAGGCACATCACGCACGGGGTGCATCAGAGCTTGCCGTCCAGGTAAAACCAGCGCCCGGCCTCGCGCACAAAGCGGCTGTGCTCATGCTGACGCACGGCTTTGCCTCCCACGCGAAAGCGGGCCACAAACTCCACCTCGGCCGCGTCTGGGCCGGTCAGCGCGTGGCGGCGCACCTCCAGCCCCAACCACTTGTGGGCATCCAAGCTGAGCTCGGCCGGGCGCGTGCTGGCGTGCCAAGTGGCCAACACATACGCCACGCGGCCCAGCACAAAAGCTGTGTAGCGCGAGCGCATGAGCCGTTCGGCCGTGGGTGCCGCCTCGCCATCGAGCAGGGGGGCGCAGCAGTCGGCCAGCAGCAGGGGCGCACCGCGCGCAGTCGCACGGCCGCAAGGGCAAACGGGCATGGACAAGCTCAGCCTTTGCGCGCTGCGCTTTCTTTTTTGTGCTCGTCCAAGGTCACGATGGGCGCGCTGTCCTTTTTCCAGGCGGCAAAGCCGCCGTCGATGTGGGCGACGTTGGTCATGCCCATGTCCTGCAGCGTCTTGGTGGCCAGGGCGCTGCGCCAGCCTGCCCCGCAAAACAACACAAACTCTTTGGCCTCGTCGGCAAACACGGGTTTGAAGTAGGGCGAGGCCGGGTCCACCCAGAATTCGAGCATGCCGCGTGGGGCCAGCAAAGCGCCGGGCAGGGTGCCATCGCGCTCGAGTTCGCGGGGGTCACGGATGTCGACGATCTGCAGGCGGCCGTCGGCCAGGCGCTCGCGCACCTGCGCCACGCTGTAGGTGGTGACCTGGGCCATGGCTTCGTCGACGAGCTGCTGAAAACCTTTGGTGATGGGCATGGGTGTCTTTCAAGGGGGGTGAATGAATCAGCTGAACAAGGCGCGTTGGATGAGGATTTTTTGAATGTCGCTGGTGCCCTCGTAAATTTGGCACACGCGCACGTCGCGGTAAATGCGCTCAACGGGAAAGTCGCTCACATAGCCGTAGCCGCCCAGGGTTTGCAAGGCGGCGCTGCACACGCGCTCGGCCATTTCGCTGGCAAACAGCTTGGCCATGGCGGCTTCTTTCAGGCAGGGCAGGCCAGCGTCGCGCAGGGCCGCGGCATGCCAAATGAGCTGGCGGGCGGCCTCCAACTCGGTGGCGCAGTCGGCCAGCCGAAAGCCCACGGCCTGGTGGTTCATGATGGCGGCGCCAAAGCTCTCGCGCTGGCGGGCATAGTCCAAGGCCACCTCCAGCGCGCTGCGCGCCATGCCCACGCTTTGGGCTGCAATGCCTATGCGCCCGCCTTCCAGGGCCGACAGCGCAATTTTGTAGCCCTCGCCTTCAGCGCCGATCAGGTTTTCGGCCGGGATCAGGCAGTCGTCAAAATTGATCTGCGCGGTGTCGCTGGAGCGCTGGCCCAGCTTGTCTTCCAGGCGTGCCACCTGGTAGCCCGGCGCAGAGGTGGGCACGATGAAGGCGCTCATTCCCTTTTTGCCCGCGCCCTTGTCGGTCACGGCAATGACAATGGCCACCTGCGCGTTCTTGCCGCTGGTGATGAACTGCTTGACGCCCTTGAGCACATACGCATCGCCCTGGCGCGTGGCCGTGGTGCGCAGCGAGGAGGCATCGCTGCCGGCCTGCGGCTCGGTCAGGCAGAACGCGCCCAGCATCTGGCCTTGGGCCAGCGGCGTGAGCCACTGCTTTTTCTGCGCCGCATTGCCGTAGCGCATCAAGATGGCGTTGACTGGGCAGTTGGTCACACTGATGGCGGTGCTGGTGCCACCGTCGCCGGCGGCAATTTCTTCGAGCGCCACGGCCAGCGTGAGGTAGTCCAGTTGGGCGCCGCCGTATTCCTCAGGCACGCAGATGCCGTAGGCGCCCAGCGCGGCCAGGCCCTGGTGCACCTCTTTCGGGAAGGTATGGGTCTTGTCCCATTCAGCGGCGCGCGGCCAGAGTTCGCGCTGGGCAAAGTCGCGCATGGCGTCCCGCACCATGGTTTGGTCGGCGTTGAGCAGCATGACAGGTGTCCTTGGTGTGATGGAGGTGGCGCGTGCGTTACCAGGGGAGGGGTGCACCGTCATGGTTGAGGAAAGCGCCTTGCTGGCTGAGCTCGAGCTTGGCCAAGGTGCGGCGCATGTTTGATACGCTGACTTGCACCGTGAGCGGCGCCTGATCGCCCCCCATATCGGTTTGCACCCAGCCGGGGCTGAGCGCCACCAAGATGTTTTGGGGGTAGTCGGGCTGGGCCGCGTGCACCGCCATGTTGAGAGCGGCTTTGCTGGCGCGGTACAGCCAGCCGTAGCTGCTGGCGCAGTCGGCGATGCTGGCCATTTGGCTGCTGATGAAGGCCATGGCGCAGCCCGCCTTGAGCAGCGGCGCAACCTGCGGCAGCGCCTGCATGGCGCCCAGCACATTGGTGCGCATGACATGGTCGAAGTCGGGCTGGGTGGGCGGCGTGAGCGCGCCTGGCCTGGCCATGACGCCGGCCACATACAGCGCCAAATCCAGCACCTCACCATCCAAGGTCCAGGACAGGCGGCTGACGCTGGCCGGGTCGGCCACATCGAGCTGAAACGCTTCGCAGCCCAGCGCCTGCAGGCGCTCCAGGCCGGCGTCATCTCGGGCTGTGGCCAGCACGCGCCAGCCCTCGGCCGCGTACTGGCGGGCGAACTCCAGGCCAATGCCGCGTGAGGCGCCGAGGATGAGCACGGTGTTCATGATGGGTTCGCCTCCTAGTCGGCCGCTGCTTTTGGAAAAGAAAACAGGACGCCGCGTGCAATATTCTGAATCCCTCCCCCTATGGGCGAGGGCCGGGGTGGGGGCACGCGTGTCAATACCTTGGCCTCACGCGTGCCCCTCTCCCCAACCCTCTCCCCAAAGGGGCGAGGGAGCAAAGACAGGGCCCCGAATTTCTCCCTCCCCCTCTGGGGGAGGGCCGGGGTGGACGCATCGCGCGTCAACACCATGGCCTCACGCGTGCCCCTCTCCCCAGCCCTCTCCCCAAAGGGGCGAGGGAGCAAAGACACGGCGCCCGATTTCCTCCCTCCCCCTCTGGGAGAGGGCCGGGGTGGGGGCACGCGTGAGGATGCGGTGGTGCAGCTCGCGCCCACACCCCAAGCACCTTGCGCAGACTGCACTGTGGCC
>CANHKH010000227.1 GCA_947460165.1 Comamonadaceae bacterium | reverse complement strand
TTTTTTGCAACAAATTTGTTAAAATGTAAATATTCGTCAGAAATTCATGATTCGCAAAGTCCTCTTTCTCGCTCTGCTGGCCGCCCTGGCGCTGATCATCGTGCCGCGGCTGTTCAAGCACTACCCGGTGCAGGCTTTTGTCAACGCGCCCGCCGTAGAAATGCGTTCACCGGTGGAGGCGCTGGTGGTCAAAACCCTGGTCGCCAGCGGCCGCTTTGAAACCGATCCTGCCGAGTTCGTGCAACTGCGGCCTCGCATGGCCGACCAGCTGCAGGCCCTGCGCGAGCAGGAGGCCATGCTGGTGCGGCGGGAGGCCAGCTTTGCGGGCGAGGAGAAAAAACGCCTGCAGCAAGAGTTGATGGCGCGGGAAGGCGAGGTCAAGCGGGCCGAGCTGGACGTGGCCAATGGCGAGCGCGAGTTGCAGCGCCAACTGAGCTTGGTGTCTGCAGGCTTTATCAGCCACACCCAGCTTGACAGCTTCAGGCTGCGCCATGAAAGCGCCCAGGCGCAAAGTGACATCGCCCAGGCCCATGCCCTGCGCGCCCGCAACAACCTGAACGGTCTGGTAGAAAAAGGCTTCATGGGTGAGCGCGCCGGTGGCGTGGACGTGAGCTACACCCAGCAAAAAATCGACGAGTTGCGCCTGCGCAGTGCCGAGCTGCAGGCCTGGGCCACGCGCGTGGGCGCGGGTCAAGCGCCCAGAGATGCGGTGGCCACGCTGCGCACCCCCGGCAATGGCCTGCTCATGGGGCCTTTTGTCACCGAAGGTGCGGTGCTCGCTTCTGGCGATCTGATCGCCCACTACGTGCTGTGCCAGCGTGCCTTTGTGGACCTGGCGGTGGCCGTGATGGACCTCAAGGACTACCGCCAAGGCGCCGACGTGTCCTTCCGGGTCGCGGGCGAATGGAACTTCTACCAGGGGCAGGTGGTGCAGATCTTCCCGCTCTACCAGACGGCCCAGAAAATGGCTCTGGCCGTGCAGCCCAGCCAAGTCGAGCTCAACCAGATGGCCAGGGTCTGGGTGCAGCCCGATGCGGCCTTTCTCAAGCGCATGCAAGGCGAGTCCAATTGCATGATGGGCCACAAGCTGCATGCCCAGCTGCCCCACCGCAGCAGCTGGTTGCCGCCCTGGACCAGCTTTCTTGCCGATGTCTTCTGAGGTTGCCCAGGTCCTGTTGCTGCTGGCTTTGCTGTTGCTAGGCGCCTGGGGCTTGTGGCGGCTCGATCCCCTGGACCGCTTCAGCCGGCGCCTGGTGTGCGCTGCAGTGCTGGGCACCAACGCGGTGTACCTGCTGTGGCGCCTGAACCACACCTTGCCTCAGACCTTGGAGCCCAGCACGCTACTGGCTTGGGTTTACCTGTTCATTGAAATGCTCGCACTGGCCGAAGGCAGCCTGTTCTGGTTGTGCCTGAGCCGCACCACCGAACAGGCGGCACCAGCGCCCCATGCGGTGTGGCCAGGCGAGTTGCCGCAGGTCGAGATCTGGATTCCCACTTACAACGAACCCCTGGAGGTGCTGGAGAAGTCCATCCTCGCAGCCCAGGCCGTGGCCTACCCACGCCTGAAGGTGCGCGTGCTCGACGATGGTGTGCGCCCTTGGCTGCGCGAGCAATGCGCCGCCTGGGGCGTGGAGCATGTCACGCGGCCCCAGCACACGCATGCCAAGGCGGGCAACCTGAACCACGCCCTGGCGTCCACCCAAGCCGAGTTTGTGGTGGTGATGGACGCGGACTTTGCCACTTACCACGACTTTGTCAGGCGGGTGCTGCCCTTTTTTGCCGACCCCCGGCTGGCCATATTGCAGACCCCGCAAGCCTTCTACAACCCGGACCTGACCCAGCAGAATCTGGGGGTGGGCGGGCGCATCGCCGACGAACAAGCGCTGTTCTTTCGCGAAATCCAGCCCTCACGCGACGGCTGGGACGCCGCCTTTTTTTGCGGCTCCTGCGCCATGCTGCGGGTGGCCGCCATCAAGGACGTGGGCGGCTTTCCCACCGACAGCATCACCGAGGACGTGCTCACTTCCTTGCGCCTGCTGGGCCGGGGCTGGGTCACGCGCTACTTGAACCAGCCCCTGTCCATGGGTCTGGCGGCCGAGTCCATCCAGGCCTTTTTTGTGCAGCGCGACCGCTGGTGCCGGGGCAACATCCAGGTGCTTTTTCTCAAAGACGGACCCCTGCGCAACCCTCGCCTGACGCTGATGCAGCGGCTGCTGTTTTTGCCGCTGCACTGGCTGATCAGCCCCTTTTTCCATCTCGCGGTGATGCTGCTGCCCATTTTGTGTCTGCTCAGCGGAATGGACGTGATGTTCATCGCAGACCCGGCCGACGTGCCGCTCTTGGTGCTGCCCGCGGTGCTGATCAACATGGCCTGCCTCAGCTGGATCAGCCGCGGACGCTATGCGCCTGTCATCTCCATGGCATTGAGCATGCTCATGGCCGTGCGCATGGCCTGGTCGGCGCTGGTCGGACTGGTCCAGCCCGGGGTGGTGCCCTTCAAGGTCACGCCCAAAGGCTCGCAGACGCTGGCCTCGTCGGACCGGTTGCTCTTTAAGATCATGACGGCCCTGACACTGACCACGCTGGCCGCCATGGTGTATGCGGGCTGGGCCAGTCACACGCCGGTCAACTCCTTGGTGAACTTGCCCTGGTTGATCTTCCTGTGCGCCTTTAACTTGGTGCATTTCCTGATCGCACTGGTGATTGTTGAGGACAGACCTCGCCTGCGCGCCGAGGAGCGCTTTCGCGTGGAGCAACCCATGCAGCTGCTTGCCCCAGGCGCCGCGCCTTGGGTGGTGCAGGTGCAGGACATGAGCGCCTCGGGCCTGCGCTTTCGCTGGCCCCAGGGGCAGGCCCTGCCAGGGGATCTTCAGTTGGCGCTGCAAGGACAGGCCCTGCCCTTGGTTTTCCAGGGCGTCCGGCCGGGCACCGACGAGCACCTTGAGATGGTCTGCCGCTTCGCAGAACTTGGCGGCCAGCAGCGCCGTGTGCTGATCCAGTATTTGTTCAGTGGCCGCTTTGAGCCCGTGGTGCAGGCCACGCCCGGCTTGCTCGGCGCCTTGAGGCGCACGGCCAAATCCGTTCTGGCCGCCCACTGAAGCCCAGAGCCCACGCTTTTCTTTACTCACACCGACATGGGACACTACATAGAACTTCTGGCCAGAGATGGTCAAGCCTTCAGGGCCTTCCTCGTGGAGCCCAAGGGCCCGCCCCAGGCCGCGCTGGTGCTGCTGCAGGAGATGGACCAGCGCACACCCGAGTGGATCAAGCCCCGCGCGAGCAGCAGCCAGACGCTGCCCGGGGTGAACCGCCACATCCGCGCCATGGCCAGCGACTATGCGGCGCAGGGCTATGTGGTGCTGTGCCCCAGCACTTTCTGCCGCGGCGTGTCGGGTCGGGACTATGGCTACAGCTTCGGCTTGAGCGGCAGGTGGGAGTCTCGTGTGATCAAGCCGCTGCAACCCTTGCCGTCGGCCGCGCTCAGGCCTGTCATCGAGGCTGCAGTGGCTTACGCCCGGCGTGCCAGCCCGGACTCGCGGGTGGGCTTGGTCGGTTACTGCTGGGGCGCGCTGCTGGCCTGGCGCACCGCCGCTGACTTGGACGAGCTGCAGGCGGTGGTGTGTTTTTATGGCGGCGGCATGGACTCGGTGGTCGACCAGGCCTTGAAGGTCAACGCCCCCGTGCAGGTGCACCTGCCCACCGGCGACGAGTGGATGCCGACCGAGGCCGTGCAGGCCTTTGTTCAAGCCCAGGCCAGCTTGAGCGCAGCCTCAGGCCTGGCCGGCCCACAGGTCCATCTCTACGATGCGCCGTACGGCTTTGCGCAGACCGGGCGCAAGAGCCACCAAGCGCAAGCGGCCCAATTGGCCCACGCCCGCAGCCTGCAGTTTTTGTCGCAGCACCTGGTCCTGGTCCAACACTGAGCCGACTCAAGCTGCCGGCAGCGGCGCTGGCCCCAAGCGCGGCAAGGGCCTGCTCAAGCGCAGCAGCCCCGCCAGCGGCACGGACTGGGACGACAGCCCGCGCTTGCCGCGCATGCGGGCTGACTGTCAGACTGGCCCGCGCTCAATGGCCTGCAGGGCGTCCGGCGAGAGCCTCACTTCTGGGGGATCAATGCCCCAGAGCGGTCAATGCGCACGAACAGCACTTGGGCGGCGGTGAGTGCATCGTGGCGCGTGGCGGTAAAGGCCGGGGCATAGCGCCGCACCGCGCCCTCGAAGGCAGGCAAGCTCTCCAGCGCCCGCCTCACCTCGTCGCCGTTGGTGTTGCCGGCCTTGTTCACCGCCAGCGCCAGCAAGTGCGTCGCGTCGTAGCCGTGGGCCGAACCCACCGGACTCTGTATCTGCTGCACACGGCTTAAGCCGGCGTCCTTGAGAATCCAGTTGGCCAGGCGCTTGGCCGCCGGTCTGGTGTTGCCAATGAAGCTGAAGGTCTGGATCACCTGCAGGTCCACCTTGTCAAGCGCAGGGCCGGCCATCTCGTGGATCAGTCCGCCCGTCATGCCCCAATGCGCCACGATGGGCAGGCGCTCGGACGCAGGCAGCTCGGCCATCTGGCTGAGCAAGATGGCGGCCTCCTTCTCATTGGCCACCAGCAGCATGGCTTGTGCATTGGCCTGCTTGCAGGACTTGAGCACTTCCACAAAGCTCTGCTCACCCCAGTTGTACCAGCGCGTGGCGACCACCCGAATGCCAATGACAGTGGCTTTGGCGCCAAGCACACTGTCGCTGGAGCGGCCCCAGGCGGTGTTGGGCAGCACAGCGCAGAGCCGGCTGGCCTTGTAGTGGGTTCGGGCACGCAGCAGCATGGCCTCGACGCCCCAGCTGTCCTTGAGGGAGACTCGAAAAGCATACGAAGGATCGCCCCCGTTGTCGGTGATCTGGTCGGCCGACCCCCACACACTGATCAGGGGCACGCGCAGGCGCTGTGCCTCGCTCAGGGACTCGACCGTCACCGGGCTGAACTTGCCACCCAGCACGGCGATCACGTCGGGCCGCGACGCCATCTGGGCAAAGTTGTCCTTGCCGCGCGCGGCCACGCCCTGGTTGTCGGTGGTGATCAGCTTGAGCGGTCGTCCACCCAGTACCCCGCCCTTGGCATTGATTTCATCTATGGCAGCTTGCACGCCGCGCTCTATGGCCTGAGGGGCGGTGTTGCTCTTGATGCTGTAGGCCTCGTCCAAGCCCACCAGCACAGGCATGCCGGTCAGCTGGGACGCCTGGGCCAGGCCGCATGAGAACGTGCCCATCACGAAGGCAGCACACAGCTCGATAAGGCGATACGGTTTGATGCTTGTCAATTTTGTAAACTTCATTGACTGAATTTAACAAAAAATTCATCTAATTTACTATTTAAATATAAATAAAAGATATAAGCTCAACAGTGGTTGTTCTAAATAGACCCTGCTGAGACCACCGGGGCATGCTGGGCACCCGAACTCCCCCACAGACCCGCAAGCGGGCGCAACAGCCCCAGTGTGAATGTCGGCCAGCGTGTGGGCCACAGCGAAGCGTCGCTGACGGCGGTCGTGAATGTGTACACAGGCCGACTGCGACGTCACATGGAAGGGGATCATGCCCAACAGCCGCTGGCCCATTAGTACAATCAAATTTCTGATTCCCCACTGGTCATGCGAAGTCTGGCCTGGCGTTCATGCCAAGGTGGACGCCATCAATGCCCATACGCTGCGCGCACAAGCATGCTGCGCCTCGTGCGAGTGCGGCCTTCCAAGGTGCCAAGGGGTTTGATTCCAAAGGAAATTCCATGAGTTTGAAATGCGGCATCGTGGGCTTGCCCAACGTCGGCAAGTCCACCCTGTTCAACGCCCTGACCAAGGCCGGCATCGCGGCCGAGAACTATCCGTTTTGCACCATAGAGCCCAACACCGGCGTGGTCGAGGTGCCTGACCCGCGTTTGCAGCAGCTGTCTGACAT
>CANHKH010000226.1 GCA_947460165.1 Comamonadaceae bacterium | reverse complement strand
TGGCCATGCGCGTCGATGAGGAGCCTTGGGACTGAAACCGGGCTTCGAGGGCGGCCACTTGCTTGGTCAGGGCCTGCATGCGCAGCTCGACTTGCTTGGAGGTGAGCTCGGGAATATCTTGCGCGCTTTTGAGCACCTGGTCCAAGCGGGCGTCAATTTTGGCTTGCGAGGCCAGCATCTCGCCTTGCTTGTTGACCACGGCCTTGATGGCTTGTTCGGTGTTGCCCACCATTTCGAGCGATGCGTCCATCTCGGTGACGCGTTTGCTCACGGCCACCAGCATGTCGTCAAGCATGGCCACGCGAGAAGCGATGCGGGCGCTCATGACCACAAACAGCACAGAGCTGATGAGCAAAACCCCACCGGCGACCGACAGCATGATGAGGGTCCACTTGTTTTGCTTGCGGTTGACTTGGCCCAGGTCTTTGACCGTGGTGCGCAGGCTGACGCCAGCGTCGGCCGCCAGGCTGGCGGCGCGGGTGGCGAGCTCGGCCGAATCCATGACCACCAGTTTCATGTCTTTCATGTCTTGGACGGCTTGGCCGTCTAATTCGGCCTGATAGTCGTCGTGGTCGGCGTGGCCAGTGACGGCGGAGTAATGGGTCTGGTCCATGGGGAAAGGTTCCTGTCTTGACGAGGTCAGCTCAGACCGAGCGGGTCAGGGCTTCGAGGCGTTCGAGCTTGGCGCGGACTTTGTCGTTTTCTATCTTGAGCCGAACGACCCGGGCGGGAAAATCCATCTCTACCCATACGGGATCGGCAGCACCCAGGGTTTCTTCAATCTTGTCCTGGATTTCTTTGGCGGTTTCCAGCAACTCGGCCTGGGCTTGCGCACTGGGCACGGGCGGCAGCTCAGGGGCCAAGGGGGTCTCAGGGCCAAGCACAGGCTCAGGAATGGGCTGCAGATTGACGGGGGCAGAGCCCTCGGCCGGGGCCACAAAGCGGTCGGGCGCGGTCAAGCCTTCAGGCGGCAGGGTTTGAAAGTTGTCGGGCAGCGGGCTGGCTTGAGGCGCGGTCACAAACCGGTCTGAGCTGGACCGCTCAAATGACGGGCCAGCGCTGGCTGGGGCCTGGGCCGGCGCTTCAGGCAGCAGCTCATGGTGGTCTTGCAAAGAGCGCTCAAGCACCGGGCCCTGGGTGGGCTCAGTGTCAACCAAGGCGTCCACCGCTTGTGCCTCACCATCTTGAATGGAGCGCTCGAACACCACACCGCCCGCAGCAGGCGGGGGGGCGGGGGTGTCGGGAACAGCCGTGGCCTCTTCCGCCTGAACAGAGCGCTCAAACACAATGGACTCAGCCGCTGCCGCCGGGCTGTCGTGGGCCTCGGGCGCGGACAGCATGTTCTCTTGAGCCGCAGAAGCGTGGCGCTCAAAAATGGTACTGCTGGGGGCCGCCATGGAGTGGGCCAGGGGGGGTGGGATCTCAGGGTCCTGCGGATGCGAGGCGGCATCTGCCGCGTCCTCGCTGGCCAGCACCTTGCGCACCTGCGGGCCGTGGGGGTCGCTGGAGCGGGTGGAGGCCACATGGGCGCCCTCGGTGACCGTCACCTCATGGAGGGCGTCTTGGCGAATGATGTGGGGGTCTGTCATGGTCGCGGTCCATTGGAGGTGGGGGGCAGCTCAGGGGCGGCTGAAGAAAGGGGTGCGGCTGGCTGCCCAGGCTGAGCGGTAGCAGTTGTCGCCGAGGCCGCAGGGCGCAGTCGCCCGCGCACTTGGGCGCCAGCGAGCCGGCACAGTTGCAGCAGGCGAGCGGCCAGCACGCGGGCGCGCTGCAGCGGCAGCGCCAAGCGCTGAGGCTTGGCCACCACGTCTTGCACCACGGGCAGGCGTGCGCCCGTGAGGCTGGGGTTGTCGGCCTGCAGCACGGGCTCGGTGCGCGCTGCGGCTTGCAAGTCTTGGGCGGGGGCCATGGGCTTGACGCGCACGATGGGCGGGCGGCCCAGGCTGCCCACCTGCAGCCAGGTGGGCCAGCGCAGCCAGGCGGGCAGGGCCATGGCCGTCGGCTTGGCAAGGCCAGAAGGCTGGGGCACAGGCAACACAGGGGCGGCCTGCACGGGCTTGGGCTCAGGGTCCTCAGAGGCCAGCTGCCAGGGCTGAAAGGCCTGGGGTGAAGCTGGCGAAGCAGATGACAAAGCCGATGGCGCAGCACTGGCCATGGCCGGCAAGGCCGAACCCACAGGCTGGCCCAACAGACCCAACAAGGCAGACACCACCGACTCGCCGCCCGCCACACGGGCCTGGGCCAGCATGGTGGCGGCCTCTTCGGCCGAAGGCGGCTGAATGTCCCAGCGGGCAAAGCGGCGGCCGGGTGATTCAAAGCCCTTGCGGCCTGCCACCGTGGCGCCAAAGAGCAGCACCACGCGCACACCCGCGCCCGGAAAGTTGCCGACCAAACGCATCAAGAGCTGCAACTCGCTGGGCGCCAAGGCGCCGGCTTCGTGCACCAGCCAAATGCGCTCGGGCGCCGCACCCGGCACCATGGCCATGGCTTGCTGCAGCGTCATGCGGGCCACCAATTCCTCAAAGCGCTGCACCAGCGCGGCGGTGCTGGCCGGAAAGTACACCTCCACCGGGCAGCTGACGGCGCGGCGCAGGCGGTGCAGCAAGAGGTCGGCGTAATGGTCGAGTGCGGCCTCGGCCAGGCTGGACAAAGCCAGGCTTTGACCCTCCTGCAGCATCAGCGTGATGCAGCCGTCCAGGCGCATGCCGTCGGCCTGCCTGAACAGCAGACACGGCGGCACGGCCGTGTAGCCGCTGAGCATCAAGGCGAGGTCCGAGCGCAGGTTCATGGCTGCACCGTTTGCAGGCGGCCCTCGGCGTCAAAGCGCATGGACTCGGGCACCTTGGGCGTGGGCCTGGCCATGGGCTCGACCCCGGGCCGCACACTGGCCAGGCCAAAGATGTACGCAATCACGGGGGCCACGGCGTGGTAGAGCGCCTCGGGGATGGGCTGGTCCACCTCGGTGGTGAAGTACAGCGCACGGGCGAGTTCGGGCGAGGAGAAAATTTCAACGCCGTGGGTGCGGGCTTCTTCCCGGATGCGGGCGGCCACATGGTCGGCGCCTTTGGCCAGCAGCATGGGCGCGCCGTCGGAGGTGGGGTCGTACGACAGGGCCACGGCAAAGTGCTCGGGGTTGGTGATGATGACGTCGGCGTCTTTGACCTTGGTCATCATGCGGGCGTTGGCCATCTCGCGCTGGCGGCGGCGAATTTGCTGCTTGACCTCGGGGCGGCCCTCGGAGTCTTTCATCTCGTCCCTGACCTCTTGCTTGGTCATGCGCAGTTTTTTGATATAGCTCCACTTTTGGTAAGGCGCATCGACCAAAGCAATGAACACCAAACTGAGCGTGAGCCACATGGCCGACTCGGTGATCAGTCTGCCCGTAGCGCCCAGCGCGGTTTCCATGTCCATCTTGCCCAAAGACAGCAGCTCGGTCATGTGCTTGTTGACCAAGACCCACAGCACCACCGAGACCACCGCGCATTTGGCCACGGACTTGAGCAACTCCACGGCGCCATGGGCACCAAACATGCGCTTGAATCCACCAATCAGGCTGAGCTTGCTCCACTTGAACCCCACGGCTTGGATGGAGAAGTGAAAACCGCCCGTCACTCCCGAGGCGGCAATGGCCACCACCGCAGTAAAAAGCATGAGCGGCATGACCATCAGCAGGCCGTCAGCCACGGCGTTGAAAAACAGGGCCGGCAGCAAGGTCGGGGTGTCCAAGGCCTTGCGGTCAAAGCTCAGGCCGGCCGTCATCTCGCGGGCCATTTTGGAGACCCACCAATGGCCCATGAACATGATCACGCCCATGGCGGAAATCATCACGGCCGCGGCCGGCAGCTCGGGGCTGCGGGCGACGTTGCCCTCTTCAATGGCCTTGGACAGGCGCCGGCCTGTGGGGGCTTCTGACTTTTCTGCGCTGGACTCAGACATGTGTCACCTTTGTTCAGCCCAAGCCGACCATGATGCGCACTTGGCCCAGGGCCTGGACCCACAAGCCCTGGATGCGCGCGCCTATGCTGCTCATGGCCATGATGAGCACACCAAAGCCCAGCACGATGGTGGCCGGCAGGCCGACCGAAAAAATATTCAAGCTAGGCGCTGCACGGGTGATGACGCCCAAGCCAATGGTGATAAAAAGCAGCGTCACCATCACGGGCAATGAAATCAGCAGCGCGCCCAAGAAAATCATGGAGCTCCAGGTCAAGATGGTGGGCCAGACCTGGGCAAAGTCCAAAGGCTTGCCCACAGGCAGCGTGGCAAAGCTCTCCACAATCAGGGCCACCAGCAAGGCGTGGCCGCCCAGGCCCACAAAAATGAGCGTGGACAGCACAATGAAAAATTGCGAAATCGTCGGCACATTGCCCAAGCTGCTGTCAATCAGCGTGGCCATGGACAGGCCCATGGCATTGGAGATGGCTTGGCCGCCCACCACCACGGCGGCGGTGACCACCTGCAAGATCAGGCCCATGAGCAGGCCGATCAAGACTTGGTTGAAGATCTCGGCCATGCCCGCGGGCGAAATCGGGTCTATGCGCGGCCAGTCGTGCATGGGGTAGACCATGACAGCCAGCACCAACGCAAACATGATGCGCAGGCGCACCGTCATGGCGGGCAAAGAAAACACGGGGGCGGCCAACATCAGCGCCGACAGCCTGAGCATGGGCCACATGAGCGCAAAAAAATGCTCAACGAGGTCAATGGCGGCAACCGAAATCACAAACAGCTTTCAGGTGAACAAAGTGGGAATGCGCAAAAACAAGGCCCGGGTGTAGTCCACCAGGGTGGCAATTTGCCAGCCGCCCACCACGGCCAAGGTGACGGCAATGGCCAGCAATTTCGGGATAAAGCTCAGCGTGGCCTCGTTGATGGAGGTGGCCGCTTGCACGATGCCAATGACCAAGCCCACGCCCAAGGCCACCACCAACAGTGGGGCCGAGACCAGCACCGTGATCCACAAGGCCTGGGTGGCCAACTCGATGACGAGAGCGGAATCCATTAAAAATCCTCAATTCAGGTGACAAAGCTGGCGGTCAGCGTGCCCATGATCAGGGCCCAACCGTCGACCAACACAAAAAGCATGAGCTTGAAAGGCATGGAGATCATCATGGGCGAGAGCATCATCATGCCCATGGACATGAGCACGCTGGCCACGATCAAGTCGATGACGATGAAGGGGATGTAGATCAAAAAGCCAATGGTGAATGCGCTTTTGAGCTCAGAGGTGATGAAGGCCGGCACCAGCGTGGTGAAAGGCACAGACGCTGCGTCCAGCGGCTCGCCTTTGCGGCCAATTTGCATGAACAGGGCAATGTCGTCACCCCGGGTCTGGCGCAGCATGAAGGCGCGAATGGGCTTTTCAGCCTCGGCCAGGGCTTGCTCCAGGCCCAGCTTGCTGTTCATGAAGGGCGTGACGGCGTTTTGGTAGACATCGGTGAGCACCGGCTGCATGATGAAGAGCGACAAAAACAAGGCCAGGCCCACCAGCACCACGTTGGGCGGCGTTTGGCCCGTGCCCAGCGCTTGGCGCAGCAAAGACATGACGATGATGATGCGCACAAAGGAGGTCATCATCAGCAAAAAAGACGGCAGCAGCGTGAGCACCGTCATCAGCGCCAGCAGCTGCAGCGTGATGGAGTACTGCGTACCGCGCGGGCCTTGGCTGGTGGTGAGCGCGGGCAGGCCTTGGGCGAAGGCCGCTTCTGGGATGAGGCTCAGGGCCAGGAGCAGCAGCAGGCTCAGCAGGGTGGCGAGCTGGGTTTTGCTTGGAGAAAGCTTGGCTTCTTGCTCCCTCCCCCCTTGGGGGAGGGTTGGGGTGGGGGCACGCATGAGGAAACGTCTGTGCCACGCGATGCCCCCACCCCTGCCCTTCCCCAGAGGGGGAGGGAGTAATGCGGGGAGGCTTTGGACTTGCTCCCTCCCCCCCTTGGGGG
>CANHKH010000225.1 GCA_947460165.1 Comamonadaceae bacterium | reverse complement strand
CAAGACCGCGTCAGCAGCAGCTTGGCCCGATTGGCGGCGCACAAAAAAGCCCCGCCCTATGGCCCGGCTGTGCAGGCCCAGGCGCTGATGCAGGCCCTGGAACTCGACCCAAGTTACTACGTCGGCAGCGAGCTTGAATTTGTGGTGCTGGAAGGCTTGTGCTGCGCCGGGCTGGTGCTGGCCGAGGTGGTGAACGGCCACGAGCACGACAGCCGGGCGCGCTGGACGGCCGAGGTGGTGCCCGAGCTGGACAGGGTGGCCGATTTTGTGGCCAGCGTGCTGGATGGGCGATGGGTGCTGGGCGCTGATCGCTTGACTTTGAGCCAGTGGATGCGCGAGGCTGCCGCCCAGCGGCTGGGCTAAAGCGATGCACCCCAGCGAACTTCCTCGTGACATCACCGAGCGCATGCGGGTGCGCCGGGGCCGTTTGCACCTCTTCGAGCGCCTGGACGTCAGCCGCACGGCGCTGGTGGTCATCGACATGCAAAACGCTTTTTTGCGCCCGGGCGCCCCTTCGGAAACGCCGATGGCACGCGCCATCGTGCCGCAAATCAACCGCCTGGCGCAGGCCGTGCGCGCTGGCGGTGGCGTGGTGGCTTTTGCGCAGGGGTCTTTTCAGCCCAGCGGACCCGAGGCCTGGCCGCTTTTTTTTGAGCACATGGTCAACCCGGCTTTTTCGGCCGCCATCTTGCAAGCCCTGACCCCCGGCCACCCTGACCATGCGCTGTGGCCTGAGTTGGATGTGCAGGCTGGCGATGTGCGTGTGCGTAAAAAGCGCTACAGCGCTTTTTTCCCCGGCGCTTGCAGCCTGCCCGAGCAGCTGCGCGAGCGCGGGGTGGACACGGTCATCATCACCGGCACCTTGACCAATGTGTGCTGCGAGGCCTCGGCCCGTGACGCCATGATGGGCGACTTCAAAACGGTGATGGTCAGCGATGCCAATGCAGCCCGCTCGGACGCCGAGCACCTGGCCGCCCTGGTCACGCTGGTGCAGTTTTTCGCCGATGTCCGCAGCACCGACGAGGTGCTGGCCATGCTTTCCAAGTAGGCGCCGGCCTGCCGGCGATTCTTGGCCTGAGGTGATGCCCTTGCCCGGCACGAATCGTCGGCAGCCCGAATTTGAGGGCATGCACGACCCAGCGCAATCTGCTGGGCTAGGCGCAGATCACATTGAGCAAGGCTTGCCGGCCATGCACCATCACTTGCTCAATGGCGCGCTCGATGGCGCCCTCCAGCGCGTCCACGCTGTCCACCCGCTCGCCCCAGCCGCCGCAGGCGGCGATGACCTGCTCGAAGTGCGGCACCGGCGCCAGCGACACCAGCTCCATGCCTTGGTGGGCGGCTGCGCCCTGCGGGTAGAGGGCGCGGGTGGCGCGTTCCACCGCGCCGTAGCCGCCGTTGTTGAGCACCACGGTCAAGACGGCAATGCCATGCATGGCTGCGGCATGGTGGCAAGCCAAGGGGTTGGAGAACTCGTAACTGCCGTCGCCCAGGGTGGCCACCACCAGCGCCTCGGGCCGGGCCAGCTTGGCGCCCAGCGCGGCCGGCAGGCCCCAGCCCAGACCGCCCACGGGGCTGGAGCCGAAGTAGCTGCCGGGTTCCTGCAAGCTCAGCGCGGCGCTCACCAGCGAGTATTCGTTGACCACAATGGCGCCCGCATGCGCTTGCAGCGCCCGGCCCAGCGCCGCGCTGACCGCCGCCATGCCCAGCGGCTGGCCGGCTTGACTGCCCTGGGCAATGGCTTGGACCAGGGCCTGCCTGCGGGTAGCGCCCTTTTGGCTGAGCAGCTTCTCGCGTGCGGCCCGCAGCTCAGGGCTGCAGGCGTGCGCGCGGAGCGCCTGGCCCAAGGCGCGCAAAAAAGCCGCAGGCGAGGACTGTACGCTGGTGTCAGAGCGAAATCCCCGGTTGGGGTAGGCCGCGTACAGCGGGTCGCTGCCCACGTGAAAGACCGGCACCCCCTCACGCGGTTGGCCTTGCGCGGGGATCCAGGGCACATCGCAGTCCAGCACCACAATCGCGTCGGCCTGGTCCAGCCAGGGCTGCACCTCGTAGCCAGCGTGCATGGGGTGGGTGTTGGGCAGGTTCAGGTAACGGGGTCTGAACTCGACCACGGGCCAGGCCCAGTCCTGGGCCAGCGCGGCCAGCAAGGGCAGGGCCTCGGGTTCGCGACCGGCGCGTGCCGTGATGATCAAGGGGCAACGCGCGCCGGCCAGCACCCTGGCCATGTCGGCCAGCGCCGCCGCTGCAGGCTCGCCTGCCAGCACCGCGCCTTGCGAGCTGCCCTGGGCGGGTGCTGGGGTGTGCTCGTGCATGACCTCCCGAGGCAGGCTCAGGTAAACCGGGCCTGGCGGCTGGGCGCGCGCAATGGCCAGGGCCCGGTCGGTGATGGCTTCGAGCTGCACGGCGCTGCGCAGTTCATAGTCCCATTTGGTGTGTTCTCGCACCATGCCGGCCTGGTCGAACATTTCCTGCGCCCAGTGGATGTTGAGCGAGCGGCTCGCCGGTGAGCCGCTTTCCAGCCAGGGCGTGCGGCCGGCACACACCAGCATGGGAATGTTCTCGCGCGCCGCGTTGATGAGGCCGCACAAGGCATTGGCCGTGCCCACGTTCACATGCACCATCAGCGCCTGCGCAAGCCCTGTGACCATGGTCACGCCATAGGCCATGCCGACCGCAACGTTCTCGTGCGGCACCAGCAAGGTCCTCGGGGAGGGAAAGTCCTCTGACCGTTGGCGGGCCAAAGCCTCAACAATGTCAGGGAAATCAGTTCCCGAGTTGACAAAGAAAAATGAAATTCCACGATCTGCCAGAATTCGCAGAAACGCTTCCCCGGCGGGCATCTGGGCCTGAGTGGTGCCTTTGAGATTCATTCGGGGTCTTTCTTTTCTGTTGCAGGTTCTTTTTCAATGACATACAGCATCCGCGCCATTGACTGCGTGGTCAATCCGATCACGCCCGAGATCATGGCCATGCGCCCTGCCTGGTCCAAGGCATTCTGGCAGGAAAAGATCGGGCGGGACGCCTCCGTGGCCCAGGGCCTGACGCACCATCAGATGCTCGAATTGATGGACCGCGCAGGCATAGAGCGCGCCTTGCTGATCGCCACCAAGACCGGCCAGCTGGGCATTCCCGGCAGCTGGCACCTGCCCTACAAGGTGGTGGCCGAGGCGGTGCAGCAGCACCCTGACCGCTTCAGCGGCCTGGCCGGGCTGGACCCGACCGAAGGCATGGCCGGTGTGCGCGCCTTGCGCCACGCCGTCCAGGAGTACGGCTTTGTGGGTGCGCACTTTTACCCCCATTGGTTTGAGCTGGCGCCTGACCATGCGCGCTGGTACCCGTTTTATGCCGCCTGCGTCGACCTTGACGTGCCTGTGCAACTGCAAGTGGGCCAGTCTCTGGTCTACGACCCGGCCCGGCCTTTGCGCAGCGTCGGCAAGCCCCTCTCGCTGGACGCGGTGGCCTGCGATTTTCCCGAGCTCAAGCTCATAGGCATCCATGTGGGTATTCCCTGGACCGAGGAAATGATTGCCATGTCCTGGAAGCACCCCAACGTCTACATCGGCTGCGACGCCCACAGCCCGCGCTACTGGCCGGCCTCGTTTGTGCACTACATCAACAGCTACGGCCAAGACAAGGTGATCTTCGGCACCGATTACCCGGTGCTCGATTTCCAGCGCACCCGTGACGAGATCGAGGCCCTGGGCCTCAAGGACGGTGTGCTCGCCAAGCTGCTGCGCGAGAACGCCAGGCGCTTGTACCGCCTGCCCTGAACAGACCTTTGCCCCCTTCCATTTTGAGGAACATTGCCATGACACATTTCTGGAAATCCCGACTGCTCGCCCTGGCTGCTGCGCTGCTGCCCTGGGCTGCCAGCGCACAGGCGCCGGCCGGCAAGGTGCAACTGGGCGTGGTGACGGCCCTGACCGGCCCCCTGGCCGCGCCTGGTGTGTTCCAGATGAACGGCTTCAAGCTGGCGGTCGAAGAGCTCAACGCCAACGGCGGCATCACGGTGGCCGGCCGCAAGTACCAAGTCGAGTTGAAGGTCTATGACACACGGGCCAACCCCAGCGAGGGGGCCTCGGCCATGCAGCGCCTGGCCACGGTGGACAAGGTGCCGGTGGTGCTCGGCGAGCTGTCCTCTGGGGTGGCAGCGGCCATTGCGCCGATTGCGCAAGACTATTCGCTGCCGCTCATCCTGACCGTGCCCACCGGCCCCAACCTGACCGAGCAGGGCAATCCCTTTTTGTTCCGCGTCAACGCCAACAACCTGCAGCTCAACCAGGCCCTGGCCGACTTCATGACCAAGCAGGGCTGGTCGCCGATTTCCTTTGTGGCCTGGAACAACGACGCCGGGCGCGGCGGGGTCACCGGCATCAAAGAGCTGATGCCTGCGGCCACCAAAGACGGCTATGTCGGTTACTTCAACGTCGGCGAGGTCGATTTCGCCAGCCACGTCTCCAACATCCGCAACAGCAAGTCCCAGGCCGTGATGCTCTTCATGGACGAGGAACCCGGCAGCCTGGCCATCAAGCAGATCCGCGACGCCAACCTGAAGGTGCAGTTGGTGGGCACCCTGGCCATGGGCTCGGACCGTTTCCTCAAGCGGCTTGACGCCCAGCGCCTAGAAGGCATGGTGCAGTACAACGCCTTTCCGCCCAATGCCGATGTGCCGCGCATCAAAAACTTCAGCCAGCGCTACAAGGCCAAATACGGCGAAGAGGCCCACGGTTTTGCCGCTCAGTCTTACGACGGGCTGATGGTGGCCGTGGCCGCCATGCAGGCCGCCGGCACGGTCAGCAATGGCAAGGCCATCCGCGATGCACTGGCCAAGATGGACCACCAGGGCGTGATTGGCCGCATCAAGTTCGACAACAAGGGCCAGGCCAGCCCGGCGGTCTATGTGACGCAGTGGTGTGCCAACGGCAGCCGCAGCATCCTCTACCCGGACAACCTCAAAGCAGGTTGCGGCGCCGGTTGATGGGCCATTGCATTGAACGGGGGCAGGCGTGAGCGAGGCGCTGCTCGAGCAGGTCATCAACGGCCTGATGATGGGCTCCATCTACGTCTTGGTGGCCTTGGGCATGGTGCTCATCTATGGGGTGATGCATGTGGTCAATTTCGCCCACGGCGTGCTCTTCACCATGGGGGGCTACCTGGGCCATTTTTTCTACCACCGCCTGATCGACAGCTACGCGCTGGCCATTGTGCTGTCCATGCTGACGCTGGGCCTGATCGGCATCTTGCTTGAGCGCGGTGTCTTCAGGCCCTTGGCGGGCAACCTGCGCAACCAGGTGATCGCCTCGCTGGGACTGATTCTGTTCCTTGAGAACGGGGTGGTGGCGCTGTGGGGGCCCAACGCCCTGCAGTGGAAAGTGGCCACGGCCGAGCGCTTTGTGCAGATCGGCGAGCTGCGCTTTAGCCAGCACCACCTGGGCATCATCGTCATCACCTTGCTGCTGGTGGCAGCCCTGGGTCTGTACCTCAAGTACACGCGTTTTGGCACGGCCATACGCGCCACCAGCCAGAGCCAAGAGGCGGCGATGGTGGTGGGCATTCCGGTGCGGCGCGTGCAGTGGACCACCTTTGCCATAGGCTCCATGCTCGCGGGCATTGGCGGGGCCTTGGTGGGGCCGCTGTTTTTGGTGTTCCCGCAAATGGGCGATGTGCCCTTGATCAAGGGCCTGGCCGGCATTTTGTTGGGCGGCATGGGCAGCGTGCCTGGCGCGGTGCTTGGCGGCATGCTGCTGGGCGTGACCGAGTCGGTCTCCACCTTGTACCTGCCCACGGACTACCGCGACTCCATCGCCTTCATGATGATGGTGCTGATTTTGCTGGTGCGGCCCCCGGGCCTGTTTGGCCAGCGCATGCGAGGCGAAGACTGATGGCGATGAAACCTCTGCTGGTCTGGCTGCTGGCGCTGTGCGCGGCGGCCGCGCTCTTGTCAGCGCCTGTGT
>CANHKH010000224.1 GCA_947460165.1 Comamonadaceae bacterium | reverse complement strand
TGGTGATGCGCACACGGTCTGTGCCGGGCACGGGCGCAGCCAGCACCGCGCGCGGCTCCATGGGCGCGCCTATGAGCCTTTGGCTGCGCACCCGCAAGCGGCTGATGTGGGTGGCCGACCGCAGGGCCTGTTGGACCGCGTCTTCATCGCCCGAGGCAAAGTCCAGCGAAACATTGCCCGGCGCCTGCGCATGCAGCTGCGGGGCATGGCCAGCCAGCGCGCCTTCGACCGAAACCACCGCGGCTTCTGAGGCAATGTCAATGTCGGCCAGCTCGGCCGCGTCCTGCGCAGCCCAGGCCGACTCGGCCATCACCACCGCCAGCGGCTGGCCTACAAACTGCACCTCGCCCTGGGCCAGCACCGGCATGGGCACGCTGCGCTGGCCAGGGGGCTGAACCAGGCAGGGCAAGTCGCGCGCGCCCCAGGCCTGCAGCTCCTGCGCGGTAATCACCATGTGCACGCCAGGCGCAGCCCGCACGGCGCCCAGGTCCAGGCGGCGGATGCGGCCCTTGGCCTGGTCTGAGCGGATGACAAACGCGTGCAGCATGCCCGGCAACTGCAAGTCCGCCGTGAAGCGGCCCTGGCCAGTGAGCAGGCGAGCGTCTTCCTGGCGGGCGGGCTTCATGCGCCGCCCTTTTCAGCCAGCAAATTGGCGGCGCGCTCGACCGCCGCAACAATAGGCGCGTAGCCCGTGCAGCGGCACAGGTTGCCGGACAGGCCCTCTTCAATCTGGCCTGCCGTCGGCATCGGGTGGCGGCGCAGCAGGCTGACCGTGGCCATCACCATGCCCGGCGTGCAAAAGCCGCACTGCAAGGCGTGGCATTCGGTGAATGCCTGCTGCACCGGATGCAATGGTCCCGATGCACCGGCCAGACCTTCGATGGTGCGGACCTGCCGGCCTTGGGCCTGCAGCGCGAGCACCGTGCAGGACTTGACCGCATGCCCATCGAGCAACACGGTGCAACAGCCGCATTGGCTGGTGTCGCAGCCCACGTGCGTGCCGGTCAGGCGCAGCGCCTCTCGCAGCACATCGGACAGGAGCATGCGCGGCTCGACCTGCAGCTGATGCGGCTGGCCATTGACAGTCAATTCAAGCAAATGCGTCATGGGGAAAGTTGAGCCAGGGCTTGTTCAAAAAGCACGCCGGCCAAGTGGCCACGGTAGCGTGCGCTCGCATGCAGGTCCTCCTGCAGGCCAGGGTGGTGGAGCGCGCCGGGCAGGCGGCCCTGGGCCCAGGCCTGCTCGGCCTCATGCCAGCGCAGCACGCCATCGCATGCCCCGGTCACCGCCACCCTCAGGCCGGCAGGCCCCAGATCGGCCAGGAACACGCCTGCCATGGCATAGCCCGAGGCGCTTTGCCTGAACTTGGCATAAGCGCTGCGGCGGGCGCGGCAAAAGCGCACAGCCACCAGCAGTTCATCGGACGCCAGTGCAGTGGCGAACATGCCCATGAAAAAATCGGCGGCGGCGATCTCGCGCCTGTCGGTGATCAGCGTGGCGTCCAGCGCCAGCACCGCCGCTGGGTAATCGGCCGCCGGGTCGTTGTTGGCCACCGAGCCGCCCAAGGTGCCGCGCGCGCGCACCTGCGGATCGCCGATCAGCCCCGCCAAATGCGCCAGGCCAGGCAGGGCCTGGGCCAGCTCAGGTGAATCGGCCACCTCCTGGTGGGCCACCAGGGCGCCGATCTGCACATGTTTGTCGCCCACCTCCAGGGCGCGCAAGGGGAACAAAGGCGCGAGATCGACCACTTGCGACACGCGTGCCAAGCGGTGCTTGAGTGAGGGAATCAGGGTCATGCCGCCGGCCAGCGGCCTGGCCTCGGGGTCTTCGCGCAGCCGCTGGACGGCGTCGTCCAGGCTGCGGGCTGCATGGTAAGAAAAGGCGTACATGGCGCGAAAAATTCTAAAAACGAACGATAGCAGCTTTTGATTTTCCTTTGGTGCTGGCCGTGGAAATGGGCGCTGAAGATGCACACGCTGGCGTGGGTCAGGGAGAGTGGGGCAGGCAGTCAACGTCAGGGGAGCTGAGGGCCTTGCAGACGCGCTGATGGCGCGCATCCTGAACCTGAAAAATCACATGACCCGCTATGGCGCACAGCGCAGCGTGGTGCCGGTGACCGGGTGCACAGGTCATCTTCTGCTGCGGCCCAAGACGGCGTCACACATGCGTGAACTCAAGCGATGGGATCTGGCGCTTTTTACGGTGTGGCCAGACACATGGATCAAGGCGTCCGGTGCCACCCTGGGGCAAGCTCAGCACAAACCCCTACAAAATCTTTGTTGACAAGACTTGAAAGAAATTCGTACAGTTAAATATATGCATTTGCAAGCATTTCGTCTCGGCTCTGGTCATCCATGAGCGCCTCAACATCAGGTGCAGACACAGTCCCAAGCGGACTGGATGTCTCGGCCCTTGTTCAGCCATCTCGGGTGCACCGGGCCGTCTACACCGATGCGGACGTTTTTGCCCTGGAGCAAGAACGTATCTTCCGGCGCGCCTGGGTCTTTGTGGGCCATGACAGCGAGTTGCCTGCCCCAGGCGACTACATCTTGGCCCACATGGGGACCCAAGAAATCATCCTGGTGCGCCAGAGCGACGGGGGGCTGGCTGCCTTCGAGAACCGCTGCAGCCACCGTGGCGCGCGCCTGGTGGTGCAGCCCAAGGGCCAGACCCAGCGCTTTACCTGCTCGTACCACGCCTGGTCCTTCAGGACAGACGGCGGCCTGCAGTCCATGCCTTTGCCCCAGGGTTATGGCGCTGAGTCCGCTCTTTCGGAACGCGGGCTGACCAGAATTCGCCAGGTGCAGTCCTATCGGGGTTTCATTTTTGCCCGCGACAGCGATGGGGGGCCAGAGCTCAGCGCCTTTTTGGGCGGCTTGGCCAGCGCACTGGACAACATGGTCGATCGCTCACCCAGCGGGCGCTTGGTGCAGCGCGGCGGCAAGCTGCAAATGCTGTACCGGGGAAACTGGAAAATGTTCATGGAAAACGCCGTGGACCTGGTGCACCCCATGTTCGTGCACGGTGGCGCGGTGATGGTGGCGCGCAAGCACCCTGAGTTGGCCGAGCAAGACGGCATCACCGGCCAGACCGCCCAGATGTTGCTGGCCAACGGCCTGCTGCTCAACGAGTGGGAGAGCGTGGCCCTGCATGCCCACGACAGCGGGCATGTCTACATGGGCGGCTTTTACCGCGAGGGGGTGATCGCTGCGCAGCGCCAAGACCCTGTGTACCTGGCCTATTTGGCCGCGCTGGAGCAATGCCATGGCCCGGAAAAAGCCCGAGAGGTGCTGGCGATGGACCGATTCAACAACCTGATCTGGCCCAGCCTGTCGGTCAATGCCCGCTTCCAAGCCGTGCGCATGGTCCAGCCCCTGGCCGTGGACCAGACCCTGATCACCAGCTATTGCTTTGCCATGGAAGGTGCTCCCGCCGAAATGCACGAGTTAAGCCTGCGCTTTTTGAACACAGCCAGCTCGCCCGGCTCTCTGGTGGCCAGTGACGACCTGGAAATTTTCGAGCGCTGCCAGCGGGGCCTGAGCGAGGGCCTCAATGACTGGCTGGACACCGGCCGAGGCATGGCGGACGACCGCACCATGGGCCCGACCTACCGGCGCGCTCAGGGCACCAGCGAGTTGCCCATCCGTCACCAATTGCAGGCCTGGCTGCACTGGATGGAGCCGCATGCCTGAGTCCCGCCCCATGGATGACATGAATGCACCAAAGTGGTTGAATTTTGTGCACGATGAGGCTGCACTGCTGGATGATCGCGAGTTTCTCGCCTGGGTCAATCTGTTCGCGCCCGACGGGCGTTACTGGATGCCCACGCATCCACAGGCGCGCGAGAATGAATACGCACTGGCCTTGTTCGACGAACCCAAGGATGTGCTGCTGCTGCGCGCCGAGCGCCTGCTGCACCCGATGACCCATGTGCAGACCCCACCGTCTCGCACCCACCACCATGTCAGTGGCGCTCGCCTGCTCAGCCACGATCAACATGGCTGCCAGGTTCAATCGATGCAATGGATCGTGGAGCAGCGCGCTGGTGTGCAAAGGCATTTCAGCGCCCGTGTTCTGCATCGATTGCGCCACACGCCGGATGGCATAAAAATCGCTTTCAAACGTGTGGACCTGATCGATGCCGACCTGGCCCACCGCGCCCTGCCCTTTCCCCTTTGACCCTTCAACACCCCAGACGGAGACCTGCCCCATGAGAGTTGTTCACGCCCAAGCCTTGATGTTGACCGCCGCCCTGTGCGTGTCTGGCCACGCGCTGGCCCAAGAAACCACGCTGCGCGCCGCGGTTTTCGTGCCGACCAACACCTCCTTCGGCGAGGTGTTTGGCCGCTTCGTCACCAAGGTCAATGCCGAGGGCAAGGGCCTGGTGCAGATCAATCTGGTGGGCGGGCCCTCGGCTGTTCCCAGCCTGGAGCAAGGCAATGCGGTGCGCACCGGCGTGCTGGACATGGCCGCCGTGCCACCGTCCTTTTATGCCAACGTGATGCCCGAGGCCGACTCGGTCATCCTCTCGCCTTTGACGGCCAAGCAGCAGCGCCAGGGCGGCGGCTGGGATGCGCTCAACAAGATCACCAACCAGAAAATGAATGCCTGGCTGCTGGGCTCCTATGGCCAAGGCGTGCCCTTTCACATCTGGACGACCAAGCCCCCGCAGAACGACAAGTTGCAAGGCTTTAAGCTGCGCACGGTGCCTAACTACACCTCGTTCTTCAATGCCCTGGGCGCCACCCCCATCACCATGCCACCCGGTGAAGTCAAAACCGCGCTCGAGCGCGGCGTGGTCGATGGCTATGGCTGGCCCATGGTCGGGATTTTTGACCTGGGCTGGGGCGGCGACACCAAGTACCGCATCGATCCGGGCTTTTACAACGTGGTGGTCAACGTCCTGGTCAACCAGAACAAATGGCGAGCGCTGCGCGAAGACCAGCGCAATTTTCTGAACAAAATGGCCGAATGGATGGAGCAGGAGAACCTGGCCTGGGCCGAGGAAAAAAACGCCTCCGAGCGCAAACGCCAGAACGAGGCGGGCATCAAGGGGGTCACCATGGGCGCAGACTACGTCAAGACCGCCTACGAAGCCTACTGGGCTGATTTGACCAAGCGCGCGCCCGAGTCGATCGGCATCTTGCGCCCCGTGCTCGAGCGCCGGCCCTGAGCGCCCGGGAAAATCCAGATGTCCACCACTGAGGCTGTGGGGCGGGTCGGCCAAGCCATTGCCAGAGATGGCGCGCGCCGTTTGGCTGCTGGGCGGGGGCGCTACCTCGACGATGTGCGCCTGCCCGGTTTGCTGCATGTGGCTTTTCTGCGCAGCCCCCTGGCCAGCGCCCGCTGGGCAGCCCTGGACCTGAGCGCAGCCCGTGCCATGCCCGGCGTGCGGGGGGTGTGGCAGGCCAGCGATTTGGCCGCTGTCTGCCAGCCCTGGACCACGGCCCTGAAAACCCTGCCGCAGCACCGCAGCGCCGCGCAAGGCCCGCTGGCCGATGGCCAGAGCCACTGGCAGGGCCAGCCGGTGGCCATGGTGGTGGCCACCAGCCGCGCAGAAGCTGAAGATGCCGTGGCCACCATCGATGTGGCCTGGGAAGAAGGCACGCCAGTGGTCGATCCCGCCGCCGCGCTGGAGCCAGGCAGCCCCTTGATCCATCCCAGCCTGGGCTCCAACCTGGCCCTCGCCCACGCACTGGGCGAAGGCAGCTTTGAGTCGGTGGCGGCCACTGCGCATTGCGTGGTCCAGCGGGCATTCACATACCCACGCCACACCGGTGTGCCGCTCGAAGGCCGGGGCATCGTCGCCGACTTTGACCCCTCATCGCGCAGTTTGACGGTGCACCAATCGACCCAGGTGCCGCAGCAGATGCGGGCCCTGATCGCCCAGCATTTCAAGCTGCGTGAGACCGAGGTGCGGGTGATCACGCCCGATGTGGGCGGTGCCTTTGGCATCAAGCTCCATGTCTACGACGACGAAATGGCCGCCATCGCCGCCTC
>CANHKH010000223.1 GCA_947460165.1 Comamonadaceae bacterium | reverse complement strand
CTGGACCGATGTGGACCTCACGCCCACCGGGCTGGCCCAAGCCATCTCGGCCGGCCAGCTGCTCAAGGCCGAGGGCTACGACTTTGACCTGGCCTACACCAGCGTGCTCAAGCGCGCCACCCGCACGCTCTGGCATGTGCTCGACGAGATGGACCGCACCTGGCTGCCGGTGGTGCACAGCTGGCGCCTCAATGAACGCCACTACGGCGCGCTGCAGGGCCTGAACAAGGCCGACATGGCCAAGCAGTACGGCGACGAGCAGGTGCTGATTTGGCGCCGCAGCTACGACACCCCGCCCCCAGCGCTGGAGCCCGGTGATGTGCGCAGCGAACGCAGTGACCGCCGCTACGCCAAGCTGGACACGGCCCAGGTGCCGCTGACCGAATGCCTCAAGGACACGGTGGCGCGCGTGCTGCCCTTTTGGAACGAGGCCATGGCCCCGGCCATCAAAGCGGGCAAACGTGTGGTGGTGGCCGCCCACGGCAACTCCATACGTGCTTTGATCAAGTACCTGGACGGCATCTCTGAGACCGACATCGTGGGCCTGAACATCCCCAACGGCATTCCGCTGGTCTACGAGCTCGACGCCGAACTCAAGCCGCTGCGCCACTATTACTTGGGCGATGCCCAAGCCGCCGCCCAGGCCGCTGCGCGGGTGGCCGCCCAGGGCAAGGGCTGAGCGGCCACCCGGAAAAGGGTCCTGCTTTTTGTAACAAGCGCACAAGGGTGTTTTGACAGCCCTTCACACCCGTCAAAGCCTGGCCGGGTGTATATTGCTGGACACTTTCCGGGCGCCCCCAAGCGCAATTTGGCAGCCATGCCCGGGTGAGCCATCAAAGGTCGGTATGGGTCAAAAACTCAAGATAGCAGGCTTGATTTCTCTGGGCGCGGTAGCCGGCGCCCTCACCACAGTGCAGCTCCAAGCCGTGGCGCGCAACAACATGGCGCCGCTGCCGCTGGAAGAGCTGCAGCAGTTGGCGGCCGTGTTTGGCATGGTCAAAAGCGACTATGTCGAGCCCGTGGACGACAAAAAGCTGATCACTGATGCCATCTCCGGCATGGTCGCCAGCTTGGACCCGCACTCGGTGTACTTTGACAAAAAATCCTTCAAAGAATTCCGCGAGGGCACTTCGGGCCGCTTTGTGGGCGTGGGCATCGAAATCAGCCAAGAAGACGGCCTGGTCAAGGTGGTCTCGCCCATTGAAGGCTCGCCGGCCGACCGCGCCGGCCTCAAGCCCAACGACCTGATCACCAAAATTGACGACACCCTGGTCAAAGGTCTGTCGCTCAACGAGGCCGTCAAGCGCATGCGCGGCGAGCCCAACACCAAGGTGCTGCTGACCATCTTCCGCAAGGACGAGAACCGCACCTTCCCGGTCAGCATCACGCGCGAAGAAATCAAAACCCAGTCGGTCAAGGCCAAGATGATTGAGCCTGGCTATGGCTGGGTGCGGCTGTCGCAGTTCCAAGAGCGCACGGTTGAAGACTTTGTCACCCGCGTAGAGAATCTCTACAAGCAAGACCCGCAGCTCAAAGGCTTGGTGCTGGACCTGCGCAACGACCCGGGCGGCCTGCTGGACGCAGCGGTGGCCATTTCAGCCGCGTTTTTGCCAGACAACGTGACCGTGGTGTCGACCAACGGCCAGTTGGCCGAGAGCAAATTCACTTACAGGGCTGCCCCTGAGTTTTACGTGCGGCGCGGCAGCGACCCGCTCAAACGCCTGCCCGTGGCGCTCAAAAAAGTGCCCCTGGTGGTGCTGGTCAACGAAGGCTCGGCCTCGGCCAGCGAGATCGTGGCCGGTGCCCTGCAAGACCACAAGCGCGCCACCATCATGGGCAGCCAGACCTTTGGCAAAGGCTCGGTGCAAACCGTGCGGCCACTGGGACCAGACACGGGCTTGAAAATCACCACAGCACGCTACTTCACGCCCAGCGGCAAGTCCATCCAGGCCAAGGGCATCATGCCCGACGTGTTGGTGGATGAAACGCCCGAGGGCAGCCCCTTTGCCATCTTGCGCTCACGCGAGGCCGACCTGGAAAAACACCTGGGCAACGGCAGCGCCCCCGAGGTGAAAGACCCAGCGCGCGAAAAAGCCAAAGAAGAAGCGCTCAAAAAACTCGAAGCCGCCTCCCGCCTGCCCCCCGAGCAGCGCCGCCCGCCCGAGTTTGGCAGCGACAAAGACTTTCCCCTGATCCAGGCGCTCAACCAGCTCAAAGGTCGGCAAGTGCTGGTCAGCAAGACGCAGGCCCCGCGCACGGAAGAAAAGAAAGAAAACTAAAGCCTTTGCGCTTTTTTCACGCCTTCAACCCACCCGCCCTCCGGCGGGTTTTTCTTGCATGAACGACGCCCAGCTGCTGCGCTACTCGCGCCACCTCTTGCTTGACGACATTGGCGTGGAAGGCCAAGCCCGGCTGCTGGCCGCGCGCGTGCTGGTGGTGGGCGCCGGCGGCTTGGGCTCGCCCGTGGGTCTGTACCTGGGCAGCGCCGGCGTGGGCCAACTCACCTTGGTGGACCACGACCGGGTGGACGAGACCAACTTGCAGCGCCAAATTGCGCACCGGCTGGAGCGCGTGGGCCAGTTCAAGGCCGAGTCGCTGGCGCAGTCCATCCGCGAGATCAACCCCGATGTGGCGCTGCGCTGCCTGACGCAGCGCGCCGACCAGGCCTTGCTCGACGAGTTGCTTGCGCACACCGACCTGGTGCTGGACTGCACCGACAACTTTGACACCCGCCAGCTCATCAACCGCGCCTGCGTCCAGCACCGCGTGCCCCTGGTCTCGGGGGCGGCCATTGGCTTTGACGCACAGGTCAGTGTCTATGACACGCGCCAAGACCAGGCGCCTTGCTATGCCTGCCTCTTTCCCCCAGAGACCCCGCCCGAAGAAGCGAACTGCGCCACCATGGGCGTGTTTGCGCCGCTGGTGGGCATCATAGGCAGCGTGCAAGCGGCCGAGGCGCTCAAGCTCTTGGCTGGGGTGGGCGAGCCCCTGAGCGGGCGACTCTTGATGCTGGACGCTCGCCGCATGGCTTGGAGCGAAATGCGGCTGGCGCGCGATGCAAGCTGCAGCGTGTGTGGCGCGCTGCGCGCACCTGCCCAAGCCTGAAGACAGGCCCTCAGTCGATCAGCTTGTTCTTCAAGGCGTAATACGTCAGGTCGCTGTTGGAGGAGAGGCTCATTTTTTCCATCACGCGCGTGCGGTAAGTGCTCACCGTTTTGACGCTCAGCGACAGGGCCTTGGCAATGTCGCCTGCTGTCTCGCCCTTGGCCAGCTTGAGAAACACCTGGAACTCGCGCTCAGACAGCTGCTCGTGGCAGGCAATGTCATGGGGGCGGTTGAGTTGCTGGGCCAGCAGCTCGGCCACGCTGGCCGTGATGTAGCGCTTGCCCAGCGAGATCACGCGGATCGCGTTGACGATCTCGCTCGGGTCGCACTCTTTGTTCAAGTAACCGCTGGCGCCTTGGCGAATGAGGTTCACCGCGTAGTGCTCCTCGGGGTAGCCACTCAAAATGAGAATGCCCACATCGGGCGCCTTGGCCCGGATCATGGCCAGCGCATCAATGCCGCTTTGACCTGGCATGGACAAGTCCATCACAAGAATGTCCAACTCCACGTTGCGCACCAAATCAATGGCCTCCCGACCACTGCTGGCCTCGCCCACCACCCTCAGGTCCACCTGGTCCGAAAAGAACTGCTTGAGCCCAGAACGAACGATGGCGTGGTCATCCACGATGCCAATTTTGATCATGTCCCTGATTCCTTACACATTGATGGATACCGAAGTAAAAGCAACCCGCCATACTGAGCCTGCTTCATGTTGGGGGTAAAGCCTGCCAAATTCATTATTGACGAATATGTCAGAAATACTAAGCTCATCCGTTCAATGAAAAAACCTTGGCCACCCTGCATGGCGGCCAAGGTCGAGCGCTCCACATCGCAGCGCCCCGCTGAAGCACAGCACGCGCCCGTCTGATCAAGCCACCGAGCAGCAGCGCCAAGCCCTGCCATGCCAGCCGCACTGCAGGCACAAGCCCCAAGGACAGGGCCGACCATTGGCTGACACCGCCTGCCCGCACCCGACTACAGGCCATGAGGCTCAGAGCCGATGAAGCCCCAGCCCTGCGCCGCCTACGCTAAAGCCATTGAGCCAGCCAGCATGTCTTTACACAAGCACCCCATGACCACACCCACCAGCGCCTCAGACTCTTCCAGCCCTTCAGCGTCCAATGGCGCAGCCCACAGCCTGCATCACACGCTCAGTGAGGCTGCCATGCGCGCTCAAGACCAGTTGCTGCAGGCCACAGACACAACGGCCCAGCTGCTCAGCGAGACCGCACACGCCCTGCAACGCGGCACCAGGGAAGCGTTTGCCGAGCGTCCTTGGACAGACCGGGCCAGCAAATTGGGCGATCAGCTGTCCAGTCAAGCCCAGCATCTGGCACGCCAAAGCTTGGACCTGGCCGCCCATGCAGGCGCCAAGGCCCAAGACTCATGGGGCCATTACGCCAAAGTCAGCCAGGGCTATGTCGCCAAACAACCCGTGCGTTCGGTGCTGATGGCCGCGGCCGTGGGCGCAGCCTTGATGCTGTGGCTGTCGGCAAGCCGCAAACGCTGAGCTTGACTGTCTTTGCTCACCATGCTGCACCCTCTTTTCTCAACGCTCATACACAGGCCAGATTTGGTGGTCGACCATGTGTCCGCTTATGCGTCCTTGGTGCAGGCAGAAGCGGTGACCGCGGGCAGCGCCTGGATCAGCCGTGGCCTGGCCTGGCTGCTGGTGGCCGTGGGAGCCTTGCTGGTGGTGATTTTTGCCGGCGTCGCGCTGATGTTGGGCCTGCTGCTGCAGCAGTTTCACTGGGTGCTGCTGGCCGTGCCAGGCGCCTTTGTGCTGCTCACGGTGCTGGCCCACTCGCGTGCCAGTCAAGCTTTGCCGCCAGACAGTTTCGTCAATTTCAAAGCCCAGATCGACAGCGACGTGCGCACCCTGCGCGCGGTCTCCTGAGCACCATGTCACAGACCATGATGGATCCCCCCGAGTTGTCCACCAAGCAAGCGCGCGCGCGCTTAGAGCACAGCCGCCACGAACTGCTGCACCATATGCGCCAGGACCGCGCCCCCCACAGCGTCAGTGCCGACGCAGGCTCACCCGAGCAGCCACAAGCCCGATTCAACCCACAGCAGGGCCCCGCCCAGCGACCAGCGACCAGCCTGCATGGCACCGATGACGGTGGGCTGGGCGCCACCTGGCACAGCTTGCAGCACACCGCCCGCGCCTGGTGGCAGTCGCACCCGGCCCATCTCGCGCTCGAAGTGGCCGAGCCACTGTTTGACAAATATGTACGTGCCCACCCGGGCAAGGTGCTGACCCTGGCGGCCGCCACCGGTGCGGCATTGGTGTTGACCCAGCCCTGGCGCTTGATCTCCGTGACCGGCCTCTTGGTGGCGGCCGCCAGGTCCACGCCCATGTCGGCCCTGGCGGCCGCCCTGCTCAGACCCCAGAGCCCAGCCCCCCTGCACCGCCATCAGGCTGATCAAGCCCAGGCCGCCAGTCACCCTGCGCCATCGCAGCCCGGGCCAGCGGGCCGAGGCTCTGAGCCCCATTTTCGATCCACCCACCCCTGAGACCCAAAGGAAAAAATCATGATGACCCATACCCACCGCTACCTTCGCTGCCTTGCGCTGGCTGCACTGACAGGTGCCACCTTGTTGGGCGCAGGTTGCTCCGTGATGCGCGGCCAGCAAACGGCCGGCTCCTACGTGGACGACGCAGCCATCACCACCGCCGTCAAGGCCAAGTTCGTCGAAGACAAAGTTGTCTCGGCCGGCTCAATCAGCGTGGAGACATTGAGCGGCACCGTGCAACTGGCCGGTTTTGCCACCAGCGCTGAGGAAAAAGCCAAGGCCGAGCAAATTGCGCGCAACAGCCGCAACGTCAAGGCCGTGCGCAACGACATCGTGGTTCGTCCCTGAACCAGGCCGCAGGGGCCACTGAGCGCGGCACACCCGCCCACAGTGGCCTCACGG
>CANHKH010000222.1 GCA_947460165.1 Comamonadaceae bacterium | reverse complement strand
GCCAATGATGGCCAGCGGCAGCCGCTCGCTGCCTTGCATGGCCAGCGCGCTGCCCACCACCATGCCCGGGCCTGAGCCACTGCCGCCGCCGCCGTCGTAGCCCAAAAAGTCCAGCGGGTGTGCAAAGTCCCAAAAGTCGCCCGCCCAGCTCAGCGGCAGGCGCAGCAGGCTCACTGGCGTGTCCCGCGTGGCCTCGCGCACCAAGGCGGCCACGTCGGCCACCTGCAGCGGCGCGTCGGGGTCCACCACGCGGGCGGCTGGGGGTGCTGTGTCAGGCCAGGTTTGGGCTGAGCTGTGGGGGCCCAAGGCCGCCAGCATGGCGCTCACCGCGGGCTCGGGCTCGCAGGCCATGAAGCAGTCGGCCGGGGGCAGGCTTTGGTGGTCCATGCTCCAGCCGTTGTGAATGTGGTGGTCCACCGAGACTTGAATGATGCGGCTGCCCACGGCGTCTTGGCCCCAGGCTTGTTTGAGCGTGCCGCCCAGGTCCAGCCAGTCCAGGCTGAGCACCACGTCGGCCTGGCGCAGCACCTGGGCCACCTCGGGCGTTAAAAACATGCCGGCCGGGCCGGTGTGCAGCGGGTGGCGGGTGGGAAAGGCCGCGCCCAGCTTGAGGTCGGTGATGACGCGCGCGCCCAGGCGCTCGGCCAATGTCACGCGGGCTTGCCAGCCGGCCTCGCTGCGCGAGACCCGCCCGGCCAAAATCACTGGCGCTTGTGCGCCTTGCAGCCACGCCAGCGCACGCGCCAGGTCCTGCGCGGCAGGCTCTGGCGAGGCCGGGGCGGCGTAGCGCGCCACGGCGGGCAAGGCCGGGCGCTGCGCCAGCTTGGCCTCTTGGAGCGCGGCGTCAAAGCACACATAGGTGGGGCCGCGTGGCGCGGTGTCGGCAATGCGCCAGGCGCGCAGCAAGGCCTCTTGGGCGGCAGGCACAGAGGCGGGCTGCGCGTCCCACTTGATGAAGGAGCGCACCAGCGCGGCTTGGTCGGCCGCTGTGTGCAGCCAGTCAATCCAGGGGCGGCGGCGGGCCGCGTCCACCGGGCCGGTGGCGCCCAGCACCAGCACGGGCACGCGGTCGCACCAGGCGTCAAAAATCGCCATGGAGCCGTGCATCAGGCCCACGTTGCTGTGCAAGATGGCGGCCAGCGGCTGGCCGCCCACCTTGGCAAAGCCGTGCGCGATGGCCACCGCATGCTCTTCGTGCAGCACCAGCAGCATTTGCGGCTCGGCATTGCCCAGGTGGTTGACCAAGCTGTCGTGCAAGCCCCGAAAGCTCGCCCCCGGGTTGAGCAGCACATAGGGCACGCGCAAGGCGCGCAGCATGTCGGCAATGGCGTCGCTGCCCCAGCAGGCCTCGCTGGGGTCGCTGGGCAAGGGGTGATCGCGCCGCGCAGTCGGCGGCAGTGGAGCAGTCATGGCAAAAATCCGTGGGGTTGGAGGGGGCAGGAGAGCGCGTGTTTTATTCGGCCTTGATGCCGGCGGTGCGTATCACCTCGGTCCAGCGCTTGAGGTCGTCGGCGGCGCGCTGGCGCATTTGCTCGGGCGAGCTGGTCAGCACCTCAATGCCTTGGCCGTTCAGGCGCTGGGCCACGTCGGGCAAGGCCATGACGCGGCGCACGGCTTGGTTGATGGTGTCCACCACGGGCGCAGGCGTGCCTGCGGGGGCCGACAAGCCCAGCCAAATCTCGCATTCATAGCCGGGGGCGGCCGATTCGTCCAGCGTGGGCACCTCGGGCAGGCTCGCGAGTTTTTTGCGGCTGGTCACGGCCAGCGCACGCAGGCGGCCAGCGCGCACATGCGGGATGACTTGGTTGACCACGCCAATCGTCATTTCAATTTGGCCGCCCACCACGTCGGAAATGGCGGGCGCCGCGCCCCGGTAAGGAATGTGCACGATGCTGGTTTTGGTCATGGCCTTGAACATCTCCATGGCCATGTGCTGCGGGCTGCCGTTGCCGCTGGAGGCATAACTCAAACGGCCCGGCCGCTCGCGCAGCAGCTTGACGAGTTCCTGCACGTTTTGCGCGGGCACGCTGGGGTGCACGGCCAGCGCCAACGCGGTGGTGCCCAGCAGCGAGATGTGGGCAAAGTCTTTGCTGGCGTCAAAAGGCATGCGCTCGATCAGCGCCGGGTTCATGGAGGTGATGTTGATGTTGTTGAGCAGCAAGGTGTGGCCATCGGGCGCGGCCTTGACCACCTCGGCCGAGCCCAGGTTGCCGGCCGCGCCGGGCTTGTTTTCCACCACCACCGGCTGCGACCACTGCTCTTGAAGCTTTTGCGCCACCAAGCGGGCGATCACGTCGTTGGAGCCGCCAGGCGTGTAAGGCACCACGATGCGCACCGGCCGCTGAGGAAAGTTGGCGCTTTGGGCGCCCGCGCCCAGGGGCAGGGCGGCCAGGGCTGCGCTTTGCAGCAAGGTGCGGCGCTTGATGGGGGCTTGGGATTTCATGAAGTGTCTCCGGGGATGGGTCTCAGCTTGTACGGTGCAATCAAGGGGCGAATGCTAGGTGTATCCCTAGAATTGATCAATCTTGATTGACCAATCAACATGACCAGCCGCTCCAAAGACTTTTTGAACTCCGCCGAGGCCGCCGAGCTGCTGCACATCAGGCGTCAAACCCTGTACGCCTACGTCAGCCGGGGCTTGGTGCGCAGCGTCCGCGCAGGCGGCGCGCGCGAGCGCCTGTATGCCCGCGCCGACTTGGAGCGCCTGCTGCAGCGCGCCCAGGTGCAAGGCGGCCAGGCGGCGGTGGCCGCCTCGGCGCTCAATCTGGGCCACCCCATGGTGCCCACCAGCATCACCGAGATCACGCCCAAAGGGCCCAGCTACCGAGGGCGGCTGGCGCTGGAGCTGGCCGAGCAGGGCGCCTCTTTTGAGCACACCGCCGAGCTGCTGTGGAGCGGGCTGTGGCACGAGGAGCCCGTGGTGTGGCGCGCGCCCGAGCTGCCCCCGGCCTTGGGCACGCTGCTGGGCCAGCTCACGCCCGCCATGGCCCAAGAACAAATAGCCGAGGTCTTGGCCATGGCCGTGCTGCAACTGGGCCTGGGCCGGGGCACTGCCGCTGCGAGGTTGATGCACGGCCACCCGCTGGAGGCTGCCCGCGAGTTGGTGCTCACGCTGGCCGGCTGCTTGGGGGTGCTGGGCCCAGCGGGGCGATTTGTGCGCCCGGCGCCCGGCGCCTCGGTGGCCATGGCGGCGCTGCAGGCCCTGGGCCGGCCAGGCTCGGCCGACGATGTGGCCCTGCTCAACGCCATGCTGGTGCTGCTGGCCGACCATGAACTCTCGCCCGGCACCTTTGCCGCCCGCATTGCCGCATCAAGTGCCAGCCCTTTGCATGCGTGTCTGGCGGCGGCCTTGGCGGCCAGTGCAGGCACCGAGGTGACGCGCCGCTACCAGCGCGTGGAAAAGTTGCTCGCAGGCGAAGGCGGCCTCAGCGCACAAAGCCAACTGGCCCAGCGCGTGGCCGCGGGCCAGGCGGTGCCCGGCTTTGAACACCCGCTCTACCCCCAGGGCGATCCCCGCGCCGCCTGGCTGCTGGCCCGCCTGCGCCGCCGGCCGGACCTGCCGCCTGCGGCTGTGCAGGCCCTGGCCGTGGTGAAAGAGGGGCAGCGCCACGCTCTCTACCCCCGTCACGAACTGGCCGTGATCGCCACCTGCCACGCTCTCCGCGGCCCGTCGGGCTCGGCCGCCGCCTTGTTTTTGCTCGCCCGCCTGGCCGGCTGGGTGGCCCATGTGCTGGAGCAGCGCCTGTCGCCCCAGCTGATTCGGCCCCGGGCCAAGTTTGTGGCGGCCAAGGCCGGTGAGTTGGAGGGCTGAAGGCGGGTGTTGGATGTTGACTTGGGTCTCAGGCGCTGAGGCGACTGGCCCATCAGGCCCTGCGGTGCCCTGAGCGGCCCAGCCCCATGGCGAGTGCGGCCACCAACAGCTGAATGACGACCGACAAGGCCAGCGCAGCGGTGTAACCGTTTGCATCCCAGCCGCCACTGGCGTTGCGTGGCCACAGGTCAAGCATCGCGCCTATCACCCATTGCAGCAAAAAGGCGCCGGCCAAGGTCAGCGTGTTGACGGCCGTGGACACGCGCGCGGTTTGCGCCACCGGGAACAACTGACCCACGGCAATGTACCCGGCCGGCCCGCCCGTGCCGCAAAACGCGAACAACACCCACAGCGCGGTGACCGCGGCCCAGCTCTGGGGCTGCAGCATCAGCCCGAGTTGCGCCAGGACCAGGCCCGCCGTGCACAGGCCTGGCACCACGATGGACGGCCAGCCGCGCGCCTGCGCTCGGCTGGCGGCCCAGCCCACCACCCACCCACCCAGCATCATGGCCAGCGAATACCACAGCAAAATTTGAGCGCGGTCTTGCGCGTCGTAAGCCGCCACATCGCGCAGCCAGGGGCCTATCCACAAGCCCATGTAGGTGAAATTGAGAATCGACAGCATGGCGGCAGCGGGGGCGTAGCGCCAAAACGTCGGGGATCGAAAGATCTCGACCACCACCGCCGACTCCGCCTTCAGGCTTTTGCGTGCGGTTTGCGTCGGCTTGTCGCGCACCGACACAGCAATCCACAGCGCGGTGGCGACAGCGGCGGCACACATGATCCAAAACACGTTGCGCCAGCCCACACTGGGCAAGATGGCCTGCAGCGGGGTGCTGGTCAGCACACTGCCCAGGGACCCGGCCATCATGGCCAGTCCCGTCATGTGCGCCACCTGTGCGGGTGCGAACCACTGGCTGTGGGCTTTGAGGAGGGCCATCAGCGCGGCCGACACACCCACCCCGAGGATGATGCGTGCCAGGGCGAACCCGGCCAGGGAGTGCGACATGGCAAAGACCGCAAAGCCCAAAGCGGCCAGCAAGGCCAAGCTGGCCTGAATGCGGCGCGGCCCGAACATGTCCAGCGCCACCCCCACCGGCAACTGCGCCACGGCGTAGGCGGCATACATGCAGGCGGCCAGCAGGCCCAGCTCGCTGGCCGACCAAGCAAATTCGGCCGCCAGCGTGGGGCCAATGACCGCCATCACGGTGCGGGAAGCCTGGTTGAGCAGGTTCACCGCTGCCAAGGGCAAGGTGATGCTGAGAAACAGGCGGTAGGTGGCGTTCACGGTCGACCATTGTCGCTGACCCAGCCTTTGTCAGACTGCAAGCCCCATCACCTGCACCCAAGGCCCTCAGCGAGCCACCGCATCGTCCCTCTTCAAAGGCAGTTTCAGCGTCACCCCCCAGCACACCACCAGCATGGCCGCCGAGCCCAGCAGGGCATACAGCAAGCCTCCCCACTGGTAAAGCAGGCCAGACAGCAGCGTGCCTAAAAACCGCCCCAGCGCGTTGGCCGCGTAGTAAAAGCCCACGTCTTCGGCGGCTTTTTCAGACCCAGCGTAGGCCAGCACCAAGTAAGAATGCACCGAGGAGTTCACCGCAAAGGCAAAGCCAAACAGGCTCAGCCCGCCCACCACCACCCACACCAGGTGCGGCACCTGCGCGGCCACCGCCAGGGCCAAAGCCATGGGCACCACGGCCAGCACCGCCGACCACCAGCGCGCGGCCGGCACCTCGCGCGAGAGCCCGTCTTCGCTGCGCTTGACGATGTGGGGCGCCATGGCCTGCACCAGGCCGTAGCCTATGGTCCAGGCCGCCACAAAGCCGCTGACCATGGAAAAGGTCCAGCCTGCCGAGTACAAATACACAGGCACGCCCACCACAAACCACACGTCGCGCGCGCCAAACAAGGCCACGCGGGCGGCGGCCAAGCCATTGATGCCGGCGTTCTTGGCAAACAATTCCTTGGCCGACTTGGAGGCGCGGCTTTTGCCCATCAGGGGCGGCAGCGCACTGAGCACACCCACCAGCACCAAGGCCAGCAGCCCGGCCATCGCCCACAGCGCGCCCTGAAAGCCCAGGCCTTGGAGCATCACGCCGCCCAAGAAAAAGCCCACGCCCTTCATGGCGTTTTTGCTGCCCGTGAACCACGCCACCCACTTGAACAACTGGCCCGCGCCTTGTTCTTTGGCCTGCGCCTGGGTGATCTTGATG
>CANHKH010000221.1 GCA_947460165.1 Comamonadaceae bacterium | reverse complement strand
TCGCGTTGCAGGCGGTCCAGAATGTCTCTGGGGGTTTTGGCAGGAGCGAACACGCCGTTCCAGCCTTCGAGCTCCATGTTGGGAAAGCCCAGTTCCTTGACGGTGGGCACGTCGGGCAAGCCAGGAATGCGCTTGGAGGCGCTGGTGGCAATGGCTTTGAGCGTGCCGGCCTTGATCTCGGCCAAGGAGGTGGAGAGCTGGTCGCCGCCAATTTGAATGCGGCCGGCCAGCAGTTCTTGCTTGAGCGGCGCCGCACCCCTGAAGCCCACGTGCTCCATCTCGACCTTGGCTTCGCGCTTGTAGGCTTCACCCAGCACGTGCATGGCCGAGCCCGGACCGGTGGAGCCGTAGTTGTATTTGAGGCTGGCGTTGCCGCGCAGCAAGGTGGCCAGCTCTTTCAAGTCTTTGGCGGGAACCGTGGGGTTGGCCGTGAGCACAAAGGGCACGTAGACCGCAATCGACACGCCGGCAAAGTCGGTGTCTGGGTTGAAGGGCGAGCGGTTGCCCAGCACCTGGGCCACCGAAGACAGCGGGAAGGTGAGGTTGTGCATCATGATGGTGTAGCCGTCGGCGGGTGCCTTGGCCACCAGGTCGGCCCCGATGGCGCCGCCCGCGCCGGCGCGGTTTTCCACCAACACGGGCTGGCCCATGGTCTCGGTCATGCGCTGGGCCACCAGGCGAGCCACCACGTCGGTGGTGCCTCCCGCAGGGAAGGGCACCACCATGCGTATGGCTTTGGCGGGGTAGCTTTGGGCCAGGGCGTGGGGGGCGGCCAGCAGGCCCACGCTGGCCATCAACAGGCCGGCGGCCTTCCATGTGTTGCGCAAAAGTTTCACTTGGTCTCCTGATCAGTGGTGGTTGAAATCCAGCCCTATGCTAAAAAGCTATGGACTCAGGCCAATGCGTAGATTCCCGCAGTTTCAGGGTAGTTGGGCGGGCCGCCAGTCAGGACATGCTCGTGCCTGGTCGCCCCTGAGAAAAGGCCTTTATTGCAGCTTATGGACCAGGCACTTGGTAAAAACCCGCGAACATGCCATAATCTAAGGCTGCGCTCCAAAAGGGGTGCATTGCACATCTGCCTCACACTTGCGGGCGCCCACCTCTTTCGGCGCCCAAGACAGTTTTTACTGTCTCTTCGTTTGATGGTTGATGTTTTTTTAACCACAAACGAGACCTTCGCTGCGCGAAGGTGTTGAGCTGTTCGCTTTGGGCCACAAGTCCGGCGGGCGGCTGCACTGTGAGAAACCAACATGACTGATGCTTTTGAAACGCGCGACGAATTCTCGCCCGCTGCCGACCTGTCCCTTGACGACACCTCTTCGACTTTTGCGAGCGCAGAGGCTTTGCCCGCAGAGCCTGCCGCGCCAGCTGCCCCCAATGGCTTTGTGACCCTGGGCCTGGCCCCAGAGTTGATCCAAGCCGTGGCCGACCTCGGCTTTACGGCCCCCACGGCCGTGCAAAACGAGTGCATCCCCCGCGCCATGATGGGCTTGGGCGGCACCGCCACCTTCACCGACCTGATGGTTTCTAGCCAAACTGGCAGCGGCAAAACCGCCGCCTTTTTGCTGCCTGTGCTGCACACCTTGCTGCTGCAGCAGCGCGAGCAAGAAGCGGCCGAGCGCGCTGAATTTGAGCGCTTGTCTGCCGAGGCGGTGGCCAGGGGCGAAGCGCCAGCCAAAAAGCCCAAGCGGCGCGACCCCACCAACCCCCGCAATTTTTCGGCCGCCACCCCCGGCGCCTTGATTTTGTGCCCCACCCGCGAGTTGGCCCAGCAGGTTTGCGCCGACGCCATTGACCTGGTGCGCCACTGCCGTGGCCTGCGCGTGGCCAATGTGGTGGGCGGTATTCCTTACCAGCTGCAAATTGCCAAGCTGCAAAACGCCAATTTGGTGGTGGCCACCCCTGGCCGCCTGCTGGATTTGCAGCGCAGCATGCAAATCAAACTCGACCAAGTGCGCTTCTTGGTGGTCGACGAGGCCGACCGCATGCTGGACCTGGGCTTTGCCGACGACCTGGCCGACATCCACGGGCTGACCAGCCAGCGCCAGCAAACCATGATGTTCAGTGCCACCTTTGCGCCGCGCATCATGCAACTGGCCACGCGCGTGATGCGCGAGCCCCAGCGCATCCAAATCGATTCGCCCCAGGACAAGCACACCTCCATCAATCAGCAAATGCATTGGGCCGACAACCACGAGCACAAGCGCAAGCTGCTCGACCATTGGTTGCGTGACACCAGCATCAACCAAGCGGTGGTGTTTGCCTGCACCCAGGTGGAATGCGACGGCCTGGCCAACGACCTGGTGCAAGAAGGCTTTCACGCCGTGGCCTTGCACGGCGCGCTCAACCAGGGCATGCGCAACCGCCGCCTGGGCGCCTTCCGTGAAGGTCGCGTGCAAATTTTGGTGGCCACCGACGTGGCTGCCCGTGGCCTGGACGTGCCCACCATCACCCACGTCATCAACTTTGGCCTGCCCATGAAGGCCGAGGACTATGTGCACCGCATTGGCCGCACCGGCCGCGCAGGCCGCAGCGGCCAGGCCGTGACCATTGCCGAGTTCCGCGACCGCCGCAAAATTGCCGATATCGAGCACTACACGCAGCAATCGCTCAAGGCCGAGGTCATCCCCGGTCTGGAGCCCAAGCAGCGCGCACCGGCCTCGTTCTTTGAGCGTCCTCGCGGCAATGGCCGGCCAGCACCCGGTGCGGGCGAGCGCAGTGGCCGTGGCGCCGGTTGGGGCCAAGACCGTGGCAACGCACCGCGCAGTGGCTTTGGCGCCCCGCGCGAGCGGGCGGCCGACGGCTTTGGCGGCCAGCCCCGCCGTGAGGCCAGCGCACCCTTTAACAAGTCGCCAGGCCAGGGTTTTCAAGACCGCGGCTTTCAAGACCGTGGTGCGCAAGACCGAGGTTTCCAAGACCGCGGCTTTGGCGACGGTGCTGCCCGTGGCCAAGCGCCTTACCAAGGCAAGGGCGCGCCACGCTCTGCCCCGCGCAATGAAGGCTTTGCCTCCCGCAACGAGGCTTTTGCGCCCCGTCCTGACTTTGCCCGCCCCGCTGGCGGTGGCAAAACCTTTGCCCGTGACGGCGCCCGCAAGCCGAGCAAGTTTGCGCGCTGAACACCTGAGCAACAAAGCTCTCGCTTGCAAAGGCCTGGGTGATTGAACAAACCGCTGATGGGCTCGCGCCCTCAGCGGTTTTTTTTGATGGGTGCGCCCGGCACTGACGGGCGCAGACTTGGCGCAGCAAGCCATCGCACCAGTTGAAACTGCCCACGTGGGCCGCAGTGCTCAGCTGGCAAAATCGAAAGTCAAAAAGAGCAACTGAACAAAGATGGGACACCAGCTGCGATGACCGAGGTCTCCACCCCTTTAACTTCCTTGGCCCATCAGCGCGGTTCATCCCTGAGGGTGCTCTTGCTGGGCGCCACCGGCACCATAGGCGCGGCCACCGCGCGCGCGCTGCTTGACCGCGGCCACCAGGTGGTGTGTTTGGTGCGTCCCCGCCCAGGTAAAGCTGCCCTGGCCCCAGCTTCCCATTTGCCCGAGCAACTGGCCGGCGCCACCATCCGTTGGGGTGACGCCTGCAACCCCCATTCCTTGCGGCACGATGGCTTTGCGGGCGAGCCGTTTGATGCCGTGGTCTCGTGCATGGCCTCCAGGACCGGCACGCCCAAAGACGCTTGGCGCGTCGACCACCAAGCGCATGTGGATGCGCTGGAGGCCGCCAAAGCGGCGGGTGTGCGTCAGTTTGTGCAGTTGTCGGCCATTTGTGTTCAAAAACCCTTGCTGGGTTTTCAGCATGCCAAACTGGCTTTTGAAAACGCCCTGATCGATTCTGGGCTGACTTACTCCATCGTGCGGCCCACGGCATTTTTCAAGTCGCTATCTGGGCAGTTGAAAAGGGTTCAACAAGGCAAACCCTTCTTGATTTTTGGCGACGGCAAGCTCACCGCCTGCAAGCCCATCAGCGACGAGGACCTGGCTGACTTTCTGGCAGGTTGCCTGGATGAAGAGAGCCGGCACAACCGCATCTTGCCCATAGGCGGCCCGGGTCCGGCCATCACACCGCTGGAGCAGGGGGAGCACTTGTTTGCCTTGATGGGCAAGCCAGCCCGTTTCAAGAGCGTTCCTGTGACCCTGCTGGATGTCATTGTTCGCTTGCTGAGCTGGGTGGGCAAAGCCGTGCCCGCCGCTGCTGACAAGGCTGAATTGGCCCGCATAGGGCGCTATTACGCCACGGAGTCCATGCTGCTGTGGGACGCCACGGCCCAGCGCTACGACGCTGAGGCCACGCCCTCTCATGGCACGCAAACGCTGTTGGATGCGTATGCGCGCTGGCTCAAAGGTGATGGCGTGCCAGACAGGGGCGATCACGCCGTCTTTTAAGCACCCGGCGCTTTTTTGTTCAGCCGTCAAGCCCAGCCGTTTGTCGCTGAGTTTCCAAGAATGGCGCCTCAGGTTTTGCGATGGCCATCGCTAGAGCCTGGAAAATGTGTTGCCCGCTTGGGAGGGTGAAGGAGCATGGCCAATCAACCCCATCGCCGAGCGCATGGCCAGACAGTTCAGAGCCCATGTCGGCGGTGGCTTCTGCAGCTTCATGACCAGGTGGCATGCACAATGCCAATAAAACCGAAGACTGCAAGCTGTGATGCGTATGTTTAAAACATTGAGGATGAAAATTGTGTTGTCCGTCGGTGCATTTTTTTTGGCGCTTGCAGCTTATGGTTTATGGACGCCCGACTTGGAGTTCAGCGAGCTTCAAAAACGGTATGGCTTGAGCTCGAAAAATACCGTGAGCGTCAATGGCATGCAAATTAATTTCAAGGATACAGGCCCTCACAATGCCCCCGTCCTGCTGCTGCTGCATGGTTTTGGTTCTAGTCTGCAAACCTGGGATGACTGGGCCCAAGTTTGGGAGAAAAAGTACCGTGTGATCAGGCTTGATTTGCCTGGTTTTGGATTGACCGGTCCCAGCCCGTCCAATGATTACTCTGAGCGCCATGACCTCAGTACGCTGACGCATTTTGTAGACGCGCTGGGTATCTCGGACTTGTCAGTGGTGGGTCACTCCATGGGTGGCAAAATCGCTTGGACATTTGCGGCAGCCCATCCCGAGCGGGTCAAGGCCTTGGTTTTGATGGCGCCGGACGGATTTCCGCAGCCTCAAGCCATAGGCACCAAGCCCTACGCCATGCCTGCGGTCATGGGTGTCATGAAGTACAGTTTGCCCAAGTACTTTGTGCGCCAATCCATGGCGCCAGCATTCACAGATTCCAGCCAACTCCATGACAGCTTGGTCCATCGTTACCACGACATGCTCAGAGCACCTGGCGTGAGAGCGGCTATTTTGGCAAGGGCCAATCAAACCATTTACACCGACCCGGTGCCTCGATTGAAACAAATCAAAGCACCTACTTTGCTGATTTGGGGTGAAGAAGACAAAATGATTCCCAGCAGCAATGCGGCAAGCTATGCAGGGGTTTTGGCGCAGTCTGAAACCGTGTTGATCCCCAAGCTGGGGCATTTGCTGCATGAAGAACACGCAGAAATTGGTTTGGCCAAGGTCACTGAATTTTTAGACGCCAAACTGATGGCGCCTAAATAACCATGCTGCCTTGGCGAATGGGTTCGCCAAAAAAGTGGACACGCCAGCTTTTTGGGCTCAGACCATGCCGTTGCGTCTGGCCAATTCAGCAAAGAGGCCAGAGTGGTCGAGGTCGGCAAAACCATGGGCCTCGGCGCTGGCATAGAGCTGCTCAAAAAGCTGGGTGACCGGCGCGTCAAAACCAATCTCGCCGGCCGTGGCCAGCGCGTTGCGCATGTCTTTGAGCTGAATGGGAATGCGCGCCCGGGCGGCAAAGTCGCGTTCGACCATGCGCTGGCCGTGCACCTGCAAGATGCGGCTGTCGGCAAAGCCGCCCATCATGGCCTCTCTGACCTTGGCCATGTCGGCGCCGCCCTTGGCCGCCAGCAGCAAAGCCTCGGCCACCGCGCCTATGGTGATGCCCACAATCATTTGGTTGGCCAGCTTGGTCAGCTGCCCCGCGCCGTGCGGTCCCACATGCGTGGCGCGGCCCAGCGGCTG
>CANHKH010000220.1 GCA_947460165.1 Comamonadaceae bacterium | reverse complement strand
CTGCAAGCTGGCGTGATGCAACCCATGGCTGAAAAAGCCGCGGCTTACAGCCGCCACCTGTATGACATCGCCAGCAGCAGCACCACAGAGTTCAGCAAGGCTGTCGAAGGCCAAGCCGCCGAGCTGCAGTCCAAAGTGGTCAACCTGGTGGACGGTGCCGTGAAAAACGCCCCTGCCGGTTCTGAGACCGTGGCAGCCGTGTTCAAGAGCTCGGTGACGGCAGCCACCAATGCCTACGAAGCCATGCAAAAAGCCGTCAAGCAAGCCTCTGACATGGCTGAAGCCAACCTGAGCGCCGTCAGCAACACCGCCGCCAGCGCAGTCAAAGCCACCAGCAAAAAGCGCTGATGGCCGCATCCTCCACGGGCTTGGCCTGTGGGGTGAGTTCCCTTGGGGCGGCACACCGACCCCTCAAAGCCCGGCCTTGCAACCGGGCTTTTTTTTGGGTCACGACAAACTGCGGGCCTGAATTTGCCTCTCCACATCGCCCTGCGCTGGGCCAAGAGGTGGGATGGTGAATAAATCTCAATAAGATAGGCCCATTCCACAGATTGCTTTCAGCCAATGCCGCCCATGAACACTTGCACCAGCTTCACCCCCTCTTCGGAACTCATTGAGCGTGTGATGGCACGCCGCGGCCGGCTCCATCCTTTTGAACACCTGGTGCCAGAGCGCACGGCCTTGGTGGTGGTGGACATGCAAAACGGCTTTGTCAAACAAGGCGCTGGACACGCCTGGGTACCGGCTGCGGCCAGCACCTGCCCGGCCATTGAACGCACAGCCCAGGCCTTGCGCGCGCTGGGCGGCCAAGTGGTGTGGGTGCTCAATACCTTTACCTCGGAGTCGCTAGAGAGCTGGTCGCACTTTCACCAAGAACTCTCCAGCCCGCATTGGCTGGCCCTGCGCAGCAGCACCATGGTGCCAGGCAGCGATGGCCACGCGCTCTATGCCGACCTGCACCCTGCGCCTGGGGACTTGCACATTCCAAAGACCCGCTACAGCGCTTTTATTCAGGGATCGTCGAACTTGCACGAGACACTGCAGCAGCGCGGCATAGACACGGTGCTGGTGGCTGGCACCGTCACCCATGTGTGTTGCGAATCCACGGCCCGTGACGCCATGATGCTGAATTACCGCACGGTCATGCTCTCAGACGGCTGCTCGGCCTTCACGGAGCAAGAGCACACCCTGTCATTGTCGAACTTCATGTTCAATTTTGGAGATGTGCAAAGCTGTGACCAGGCCGCAGAGAACTTGCGCCAAAGCGCGGCCAAACAAGGCAGCTGAGCGCCTCCAGCCTCAGGCCTGTGCCCGACAGCTGCAGGCTTGGGCGCCCAGCTGCGCGCGGCGCCAGCCACGCGCAGTTGGGGCGGCTTAGGAGTCGGCCTTGAAGCCCAGGGCAGTGACCAGGCGGCGACCCATGTCGGAATCGGTGGCCAAGCGGCGGCTGTGGTCGGCCACGGTGCTGGCCTCGATGTGGCCGGCCAAAGGCGTCACAAACTCCCGAATGTCTTGCTGGGCCATGGCGGCGCGCAAGGCCGCGTTCAGGCTCTCGCGAATCGCATCAGGCGTGCCGCTGGGGGCGAAAAAGCCAAACCACTCACGGATGACCAACTCGCCCTGACCTTGCTCACGGTAGGTGGCAACCTCTGGGGTGTAAGGTGAGCGCTCGGGGCCAGAGGTGGCCAGAATGCGGACCTTGCCCGATTTGTGGTGCTGCAGCATGTCGCCCAGGGGCGAGGACATGCCGGCCACCTGGCCGCCCAAGACCTGCGGAATCGCAGGGCCAGAACCGGCAAAGGGCACATTGGTGATTTGAAAACCGCCCAGCATGGCCAAGCGTCCGGCCAAGAGATGCGGCATGGAGCCTGAGCCAGGGTTGGCAATGCTGGCCTTGCCCGGGTTGGCCTTGGCCCATTCGATGAAGTCTTTGAGGTTTTTGACCGATTCCGGCACGGCAGGGCCGGCCACAAACGCATGGTCGGTGGCGTGGCCCAAGCCGACGGGCACCACGTCGGTGGGCGCGTAAGGCAGCTTGGTGAACGAATGCGGGAAGATGGTCATCATGGACGCGGGCGTGTACAAAATGTGCGCGCCATCGGCCGGGGCCGCCTTGAGCGTCATCACCCCGACCTGCCCGCCGGCGCCGGGCTTGTTGTCCACAATGACGGTGTTGGCGTAAGTCCCGCGCAGCTTGTCACCCACGCGGCGGGCAAACGCATCGGTGGTGCCGCCTGGCGGGAAACCCACGATGATGCGCAGCGTCTCCACGCGGCTTTGGGCGAAACTGGGCAATGCACCCAGACCCAACAGGCCGGCGGCAGCGCCCTGGATCAGTTGTCGGCGGTTGGTCATGGTGGAAGGCTCCTGTGAAAATGGTGCGGAATATTGAACTGAGTAGTGTTTATAACTGTCAAAACTGGGCTGGAGTGACAGGGATTTCCACGACCAGTCCACTCCAGCACAGGGCCATCCATCGCCGGTAGGCCGACTCCTACAGGGGAATGGGTTTGCCTTTGTAGCTTGCCTGCAAGCGCCCAGGCTCAGGCTGCCTCTGACAGCTCAATCAAATTGAAGTCCGGGTCGCGCACGTACACCGAGCGCAAGCGGTGGCGGGCGCCGGTGCGCAGCACAGGCCCTTCAATCACCGGCCAGGCACAGGCGGCCAGGTGGGCCATCACCTCGTCCAGAGGCCGGTCAACCAGAAAACACAAGTCCAACGCCCCCGGCACGGGCAAATGGGCCTTGGGTTCGAACTCTCGGCCTTGCACATGCAGGTTGATTTTTTGCGGCCCAAACTTCAGGGCTTGGCGCTCCACGGGGGGCGTGCCCCCCACAAAGATTTCCAGTTGCATGCCCAGCACACGGGTGTAAAAGTCTATGCAGGCCTCAGGCCGTGCGGTGGTGAGCACCAAGTGGTCGAGTTGGGCGATCATGAATGTGCCTGCGTTCGTGCAAAAAACCGCTTCAAACCGGGAACCACAAGCCCACGGGCTCTGGGGAATCCAGCGACCAAATGCGCGCGATCACCGCCTGCATCTCGGTCTCAGAGGCGCCGCCTCGGTAGGCGGCCAGCTTAAGGGCCTTGGCTTGAAGTTCAGGCCGGCTCAGCGTGTTCCCCGGGTCGCCCTTGGGCTCGTCGACGCGGCCATGCAAATGCCGGCCGTCATGGGTGATCACGTCCACCTTGCCAATCCAGCGCGCGGGGTAGGCGGCGTCCACCTCGGCATCGAGTTCCATGCGCACGCGGTCGCGGAACTGCAGCACCTCAGCGCTGCGAAAGCCCGCGTCGAACTCGCCCAGGCCCGCATGCCCGTGCAATGCAGCCAAGGCCAGCACCGTGCCCATGGAAAACTTGGATTGGTGCACGGTGTGGGGGTCAGTGACCGGTCCCAGCACGTCAATGGCGCCCTGGTGCACACGCGCCACCACAGAGGCCACGTCGCCGGCGGTCAAGCCGTTTTCATGAAGCACCGCCAGCAAGGCGTCGGCGGCGGGGTGGGTGTGCCTGCACGAGGCGTGGTACTTGAAGGAGGTCTCTGCCGTGGCCCAGCGGCTGCCCAGGCCGTCGGTCAGGCGGGCGGGGTCGGCGTCGCTGGACATGCCTGCGGCCATGCCTTGCGGCCCCTCCAGAATGTGGCGCGCACCGGTCAGGCCTTCAGCCGCCAGGCAGGCGGCGGCCAGCCCCGTGGAGGCAGCGTGCGCGGTGTGCAACTGCTTGGAGTCGGCGGCATCGCGCAAGAACTCCCACAAGCCGGCCGCTTGCGTGCCGGCCGAGCCCAAGGCGTGCAGCATGGTGGCCGCGTCCAGGCCCAGCAAGCGCCCGGCCGTGGCGGCCGCCGCCACCGAGCCCGCAGTGCCCGTGGTGTGAAACACCTTGTAGTGGGAGCGTCCTAAAAATTCGCCCACGCGTATGCCCACCTCATAGCCCGCCACCGCCGCCACCAAAAGCTCACGGCCGCTGCGGCCCAGCTGCTGGGCCATGGCAAGCGCCACGGGAAACACCACGGCAGCCGGGTGGAAGACCGAGGCGTTGTGCACATCGTCTTGCTCCACAAAGTGCGAGGCCGCCGCATTCACAGCGGCCGCCACCATGGGGCTGCTGCCGCGGCGCCTGTGCAGCACTTCGCAAGGCCCTTGGGCCGGCCCTTGCGAGAGCCAAAACCGCGTGAGCGCCTCCACCGGGCGCGCGTCTTTGCCGGCCAGGGCCGAGCCCATCCAGTCGAGGAACAGGTCTTCGGTGCGCCTGAGCACAGGGGCGGGAATCTGCGCGTGCTGCAAAGAGGCCGCAAAACTGGCCAGGTCTGCGCTGGGGTGGGTGGAGGTCATGGGAAGGTGAACCGCTTGCGCGGTTTGGTGTGAATTGGTTGGCAAAAAACGCTCAAAGCGCCATGTGGGCCTGGGCCTGCATGGTCAAACAACCCTCGTGGTCGCGAGCCCACAAGGACACGGTGTGGGCGTCCACGTCGCGGCCGCAGACCTCAAAGCGGTGGATGTCAAAGGTGGGCCTCAGGGCCGTGAAGGCAAAGCGCCGCAGCCTGGCCTGGGGCCGTTCGCGCTGCAAGAGGTCCACCAAGAGCGTGGCAATCAAGGGGCCGTGCACGATGAGGCCGGGATAGCCCTCGACCTGCGTGACGTAAGGGCGGTCATAGTGAATGCGGTGGCCGTTGAAGGTGAGCGCGCTGTAGCGAAACAGCATGACCGCATCGGGCGCCATCACGCGGCCAAAGGTTTCGTCGGTGGGCGCACGCACCGGCACCGGCACGGGCGCGCCGGGGGCAGGCGCATCGCGGTAAACGATGTCGTGCTCCTCGGTGATCGCCAGACCCAGGGCGTTGCTGATCTCATGGCGCACGGTCACAAACACCAAGGGCCCGCTGCGGCCTTGTTTGGCATCCACACGCAGGATGCGCGAGTGGCGGACCACCTCCTCGCCCACACGCAGCGGCTGCAAAAACTCAAAGCGCCCGCCCGCCCACATGCGGCGCGGCAGCGACACAGGCGGTAAAAAGCTGCCTCGCTGAGCGTGCCCATCGTCGCCAATCTCACTTTGGCGAGCGGTGGGCAAAAAATACAGCCAGTGGCCCAAAGCGGGTATTTCCGCGCCTGGCCCGGGCACCGCATCAGCGCGGTCCAGCGTGGCCAACAGGCCGGCCAAAGGCGCTGCGGTCACCAGGTCGCGGCGCTGCTCGGTGCGGCCTGTCCAGCCGCGCCAATGGTCGAGTTGGGCGCTGAAATCGTCAGTCATGCGCAGGCAAGCCAGGGACCTGGAGGCGGGGTGTGAGCTCAGTCGGCGAACTGACCGGCGGCCTTGATCACCGGCGCGTAACGCTGGGTCTCTTGCTGCAGCCAGGTTTGCAAGCCGGCAGGGGTCAGCTTGTCGTCGGGCGGAATCACCGAGCCCAATTCATTGAGCTTGGCAACCACGCTGGGGTCTTTGAGGGCGGCCGTCAAGGCAGCGCCAAACCTGTCCAGCGCAACTTTGGGCGTGCCCTTGGGGGCGTACACGCCGTGCCACACCACCATTTGAAAGCCGGAGAGGCCCTGCTCGGCCAAGGTGGGTGCCTCGGGCATGGTCTTCAAGCGGGCCGCGGTGGTCACGCCGTAGAGCTTGACGTTGCCCGCCTTGATTTGTGGCGTGGTGCCCGTGGTTTGGTCGCACATCAAGTCGACCTGACCGCCCAGCAGCGCGTTCATGGCCGGGCCCGTGCCGGAGAATGGAATGGTGGTCATCTCCACGCCAATGGCTTGGCGAAAGAGCACGCTGCACAGGTGAGAGACCGCACCCAGACCCGCGTGCGCCAGGTTGATCTTGTTGCCATTGGCCCTGAGATAGGCCACCAGCTCCTTGAAGTCGTTGGGCGGCAGGTCTTTGCGGCCAATCAGCGTCATGGGCACATCAATCACTTGGCTCACGTACTCAAAGTCGGTCAGCGGATTGAAGGGCAGCTTGCGGTAGAGCGACGGGGCCGTGGCCATGCCGTTGTGGTGGATCAAAAAGGTGTAGCCGTCGGCCGCGGCCTTGGCGGTGTAGTTGGTGGCGACGGTGCCACCGGCGCCAATCTTGTTTTCCACCACCACCGGCTGGCCCAGGGTGCGGGTCATGGT
>CANHKH010000219.1 GCA_947460165.1 Comamonadaceae bacterium | reverse complement strand
TTGCTCAAAGACGAGGCCGTGCTTGAGCTCGACCAGGCCTTGGAGCACTACAACGCGCAGCTGCCTCGCCTGCAAGAGTTCATCTTGCCGGCCGGCACCCGCGCCGCCTCCCAAGCCCATGTGTGCCGCACCGTGGCCCGCCGCGCCGAGCGCGCCGTGGTGGCTTTGGGCCAGGCCGAAACCCTGCGCGATGCACCGCGCCAGTACCTCAACCGCCTGAGCGACCTGCTGTTTGTGCTGGCCCGTGTGCTCAACCGCATGAATGGCGGCGACGATGTGTACTGGAAAAGCCAGCGCATGGCGCAGGGGGCTGCTCCCCTGTAGGAGCCGGCCTGCCGGCGATTCTTGGCGCAGGGTGATGCCCGTTGTCCGGCTTATGCCGTGGGGTTCAACACCGCCATGGTCAGCCTTGAAGTGCAAACCCGCTTGCCGGCGTCGTCGTGCAAATCAACTTGCCACACCTGCGTGCTGCGGCCCAGATGCACGGCGCGCGCCACACCTGTGACCCAGCCTTCACTGACGCCGCGCAGGTGGTTGGCGTTGATGTCCAGGCCCACCACCTTGACGCCTTCAGGCACCGCAAATGCGGCGCCGCAGGAGCCCAGGGTTTCGGCCAGCACCACGGACACGCCGCCATGCAAGAGGCCATAGGGTTGGCAGGTGTGGCGGTTGACCGGCACGCGTGCGCTCAGCCAGTCGTCGCCGACCTCCAAAAATTCAATGCCCAGGTGGCTCACGGCCGTGTGGGCGGTGATCTGGTTCAGGGCGGCGATGCTGATGGGTTGTTTCCAAATGGCCATGGCAGTTGCAGGTGGGGAGTCGAGAACCTTGGACGGTTTGGCGGGTACCGCTCAGGCCACACCGGTCAGCGCTTGGTAGGCCTTGAGGGTGTCAGGCGCCACCGAGGCCAGCACTTTGGCGTAGGGGGTTTGGTGCCGCAGCAGCAGCCTGGCCGAGGCCACTTGGCGAGATTTGCAAAACCAGTGGCAGCTGTGCTGCATGAGCATCAGCTCGGCCAGCATGGTGAAGGCTTTTTCAGAAGCCGGCAGCTGCTTCGCTTGTGCCGCTTGGTGGAGGGCTTGTGCATGCAGCGCCAACAGCCGGCGCATGTCAAAGCTGTGGCGCTCAAGCAAGCGGGGGAACACTGGCGCCAGCCACAGCAGCAAGGCAGACGCCGGCCAGGCTGGCCGCATGACGCGGCTGTCGGCCTCGCTGTCTTGGCCAAAGCGCTGCGCAAACTGGCCAAACTGCTCACAGATCTTGCGCTCCGATGGCTCGAGCAAGGCCCAGATGGCTTGCCTGCGCTGCGCATCTTCCTCGCCAATGGCGCGCAAATAGCCTTCGCTGAGGGTCTCCATCAGTTTTTCAATGTCGTACTGCCGCAAATGCGTGGCCAAGCGGGCAATGCGGGCGCGTTCGGCGCGTGTCTTGAACATCCAGGCCAGCGCCAAGGCAACGGCGGCCGCAAAAAAAAGATCCATGAGGAAAAAAGCCGATGAAGACCAACAAGCGCAGCTGCGCGGGATTCGGGCACGGGCAGTGTAGTCAGTGGCCTCTGAAAAAGTGACGCTGTGGGCCTCAGCCTGCCGCCTTGCGGTTCATCAGCGCCATGCCGACCGCCACGGCGCCAATGGCCACCAGCACGCCGGGCGTGACGGTCTCGCCCAGCCACCACGCGCCAAACAGCAGTGCGAACAAGGGCGTGAAAAACACAAAGCTGGACATGCGCGTGGCCGGGTAGCGGCCCAGCATCCACATCCAGATCAAAAAGCTCACAAACCCGCCCAGGGTGGCCTGCGTGAGCACCGAGCCCCAGGCAAAGGCCGAAGGCGGCCAGACCCACACCTCCCCCAATGCCAGCGAGAGCACAGGCAGCAGCACCGCGCTCACACCCACTTGGTAAAAAAGAAGTTTCTCAGTTGAAACTTGCGCCAACTTGGAGCCGCGTATGACCAGTGTGGTCAGGCCCCAGAACATGCCCGCGGCCAGGCCCAGCAAGTCGCCCTGCAGGCTCTGGCCCTGGCTGGGGTTCAGGCCTTCACGGAGCGCAAAAACCACCGCTGCAAAGGCCAGTGCCAGGCCCCACCACTGCACACCATACAGGCGCTCGGCGCGAATTTTCAGGGGCAGCAGCAGCGCCACCCAAAACGGCGCCGTGTACAAAAACACCGTCAGCCGGGAGGCGCTGGTGTGCTGCAGCCCCACGTAAATGCAGGCGAATTCGCCGGCAAAAAACAGCCCGGCCAGCAGCCCGGCGCGCAGCGAGCCGTCCCGGCCCCACAGCGAAATGCCCTTGAGCCGGCACCACAGCAGCAGCAAGAGCGTGGCCCCACCCAGCCGCAACCAAGCTTGGAAGACCGCCGGCAACTCGGGCAGGGTGGCCTTGATCAGCACCTGCTGGCCGCCCCAGAGCAGGCAGCACAGCATGAGCAGGCTCACGGCCAGCAGGTCCAGGTGGTTTTTGCGTTCAGGCGGGCTGGCAGGGGGCATGGTCGCATGGTAGCTGGCGCCGCCACCTTGGATGCTCATGGGCCGCTGCGACTCAGAGCGGATGCTCGGTGTAGAACTTGCCGCCGTGAAACAGCAGGGGCGGCTCGCCCGGTCGGCTGGTGCAGCGCTCGACCTCACCCACAAAAATGACGTGGTCGCCCTCTTGGTACTGGCTGCGGTTGAAGCACTCGAACACCGCCACGCAGCCCGGCAACACTGGCGCGCCACAGGCCCCTGGCTGGTGCGCCACGCCTGTCCAGCGTTGCTCTTGGGGGCCGGCAAAGCGCTCGGCCAAGGCTTGCTGGTCGGCGCCCAAAATGTTGATCGCATAGTGAGAAGCCGGGGCCAGCACGTTCATGGCGCTGGAGGCCAGCTTCAGGCTCCATAGCACCAGCGGCGGCTCCAACGACACCGAGCTGAAGGAGTTGGCCGTCAGGCCCACCAGCTCGCCTTGCGTGCCGCGGGCGGTGATGATGGTCACGCCCGTGGCGAACAGGCCCAGGGCTTGGCGAAACTGCAATCGCGAGAATTCGGGCGGTGCGGCTTGGGTAAGGAGTGAGGTGGTGGGCATGTCGGTGGCTCAAGGCAGCAGCAGCCTGGGTCTGTCATTGTCGGTGATCGTTGCCCAGCCGCCGCTCTAGCGATGGAGATGGCCTTGGCTTGGCGCCCTCGCGCTTTGGGGAGAAGGCCTGCGCGTCATGACAAGTCGGTGCCTTGCGCGTGCCCCCACCCCGGCCCCCGCCCCAGAGGGGGAGGGAGGAAATCGGGGCGCGACTGTGGGCAGGTGCGCGCAGGTGTGCCAGCAGCCCTTATCCCAGCGGGCCCATGGGCCTGCGGGCTCAGGTGAAAATAGCCAGATGCAACATTGCTTTGTTTCGCCATGTTTTTGTCACCTTGGGTGGCTTGCGGCATGAGTTTGGTGGCCGCTCCATCGCCTGCACTGGGCTCAGACCCGTTGCTTGCACTGCAAGCGCGCGTGGCTCAGCTCGAGCAGTCGCAGGCTGAGCTGGAGGCGTTTGCCCATGCGGTGGCGCATGAGTTGCGCACCCCCTTGAGTGCGGCCAACAGTTTTTGCAGCCTTTTGCAGGAGGCCTTGAACGACCTGCCGGGTGAGACGGGGCGGGTCAGTGCGCACTACGCCAGCCGCCTGCACATGGGCTTGGCGCACATGGACCAATTGACCGAGGCGCTGGTCGCGCTGGCCCGCGCCAGTCGGGTTGCGCTGCGTGTGGAGGCCGTGGACATGAGTGGCTTGGCGCGCGAGGTGCTTGACGGCCTGCAGGCCCGCGAGCCCGGTCGGGCTTGCCAGTGCCAAGTGGAGCCTGGCCTGAGCGACTGGGGCGACCGCGCCTTGCTGCGCCAGGTGCTGGAAAATTTACTTGGCAATGCCTGGAAGTTCAGCGCCCAGCAAGCCGTGGTGCAGATTGAATTCACGCGCCAGCCTGCCTCCGAGGGCGGCGCCTATGTGGTGCGTGACCACGGCGCCGGTTTTGACATGGCCCAGGCCGGGCGCCTGTTCCAGACCTTTGAGCGGCTGCACAGCAGCGCGCAATTTCCGGGCAGCGGCATGGGCCTGTATTTGGTCAAACGCATCGTGGCCAGCCACGGCGGCGAGGTGCGCGCCTTTTCTTCCCCCGGCCAGGGGGCCACTTTCTTTTTTACCTTGGGCGCCCTCCATGAGGACGCCCGCCCAGAAGCCTAGCCATGAGCCTGTCCCTCAGTTCCGCCGTCCACCCCCCCGAAACCGCAGCGCCTGCGGCAGGCGCGGGTCGCAAGGCCTCCTTCAAGGCCCAGATGCTGCAAGTCCGGGAAGACGCCATCATCCGCGCCGTCAACCGCTTGTTGTCCGAAAAAGGTTTTGACTTGATGACGGTGGACGAGGTGGCCGCCGAGGTGGGCATTGCCAAGGCCAGCCTCTACAAGCACTTTCCCAGCAAAGAAGACCTGGCCGCCGCCGCCATGGTGCGCGTGCTGCTCAAGGCCCAAGCCTTTTTGGACACGCTGCCCGCTGACGCGGAGCCCCTGCTGCAGCTCAAGGCGGTGGTGCGCTGGATGATGGCGCTGCAGCTGGCCGGCGAAATGCCCTCGCTGCCCAGCCAAAACTCCAGTTTGCGTGCCAAACTCATGGCCAACACCGAGTACCTGGGCCTGTTGATGGCCGTCAGCGAGCGCATGGGCGCTTGGATAGAGGCCGCCCAGCACAGTGCCTGCCTGAACCCCGCCTTGCCGCCCATTTTGGTGCTCTACACCCTGTATTCACGCGCTTGCGACCCCGTGCTCGAGTTCATGAAGGCGGGCGGCCAGTACAGTGACGAGGCCATCGTCGAGTGGGTCGTCGCCACCTGTTTTGACGGCTTGCGCAGCCGCTGAGCCGCCGTATTTCTACCCTGGAGCCGGCCTGCCGGTGATGGGTGGCGGTCAGGAGGCCTTGCCCACACGCCTTCAGCTCACACCACCTCAACCAACAAACCCGGCCTGTGCCCCAGCTGCTCGCCCTTGCGTGCGTAGCCCAGGGGGTTGGCCACGATGCGACAGCCTGCCTGCACCACCTCCACCGCGCAATGCAGGTGGCCGTGCAGCCAGGTGTGGGCCAGCGGCAGCAAATCGTCCAGGGCGTTGCAAAAGCCGGCCGTGCCGGGTGTCAAGCCGTAGCGCGGGTCGGCGCTGGCCAGCGTGGGGGCAAAGTGGGTGATGACCACCGTGGGGCCGTCAAAGGGCTGGGCCAGCGCCTGGCGCAGCCAGGCTTGGCACAGGCGGGCCTGGGCCTGCACCTGCTCGGCCAGCATGGGCTGGCCGCTGTATTGCGTGCCGGTTTTGCGCAGGTAGAAGTTGGCCGCGCGAAAGGCCTTGTCCAGCAGCTTGGCTTGCTTGGTGGCCGTGTCGTTGCCCGGCAGCTGCAGCAGGCATTCAAAGTCGGTCCACAAGGTGGTGCCTATCAGGCGCACGCCGGCCATCACCAGGCTTTGGCGCTCCAGCCACACCAGGCCCAGGCGCTGGCAGACCTCGCGCAGCTGGGCGTGGGCGTGGTCAAAGTCCAGGCCGTCGTACTCGTGGTTGCCCGGCACAAACACCACCGGCGTGGGCCAGCCTGAGCCGCCCTGGCTGGGCGGTAGGGGCGAGAAGCGGGCCAGGCCAAAGTCGGGCTCCTGGAGGTCCAGCAGCGCCGAGCCTGGTTGGTAAGAGCCAATGTCGCCGGCCAGCACCAACAAGTCGGCGCCGGGCAGGGGCTGGGCCTGAAAGTGGGGGTGGCTTTCCAGGTGCAGGTCTGAGAGCAGCTGAATCTTCACGGCGCGGCAGGCGGCAGACTGGGCTGGAGTGCGCGTTGGGCCACGCGCATGAGGGCCTGGCGCAGCCATTGGTGGCTGGCGCGCAGCTGGGCGCGGCGGTGCCAGACCGCGTCCACGTGCACAGGGGCAATGTCAAAAGGCAGCTTTTGCAGGGCCAGCTGCTCGGCAATGCCCGTGACGCTGACAAAGTGGCGCGGCAGCACGGTGAGCAAATTCGACGCAGCCACCACCCGACCGGCGGTGAAGAACTGGTTGACGGTGAGCACCACCTGGCGCCTGCGCCCCAGCGAGGCCAGCGCCTCGTCCATAAAGCCGTAAGCCCGGCCCGAAAAACTCA
>CANHKH010000218.1 GCA_947460165.1 Comamonadaceae bacterium | reverse complement strand
CGCTGCTGTCTGTGCGCCATGACCAATGCGCGCTGGAGGGCATTGAAGGCTCACGCTTTCAAGTCATCACCCCAGCTCACTTTGCGCAGTGCGGCGCGCCCCTGGCCGTCAGCCCAGGGCTGATGTCATAAAAAGTTAATGGGCTCACCAAATAATGGTGGGGTGAGTTTGATAACCCTTTCGGTTTCCAGCGGCATGACCGACCCGCAGCCACCATGCCCACTGTGCAAGCAGCCCCTTTAAGCCGCTGGCCCAGCCGCTTGGCGCCCTGGCTGGCTTCAGCCTATTTGACTTTGCTCACGCTGATGTTGCCGCTGTCGCCGCTGCTGGCCAGCGTGATGTTCGGTCGGCTCAAATTTCTGCGCGATTACTGGGGCTTTGTCGGCCGCATGCGGGTTCACATTGCCGCCCTGCGCGAAGGGCCGGCCAGGCACTACTTTGAAGATGTGATGGGCCGCCAAAGCGAGGTGCCCGCTGAAATCGCCGGCTCCTGCGTTCAGTGCGGCAACTGCTGCATGAACAAGCGCTGCGTGTTTCTTGAAGCCATAGACAAGGATCGCTACCAGTGCGGCATTTACCACTCGCCTCTGCGTCGCTGGTCCAACTGTGGCTCTTTCCCGCTGCACGCGCACGACATTGCGCGTTATGCCTGCCCGAGCTACCACGTGGTCAAGGTGGTCCGGGTGGCCCAGGTGGTGGACCAGCGAGATTGAGCCTGGCCAGCGCCAAGCGTCGGGCAACGGTCACGAACCGTTCACACACGCCACCTATTCTGAGCACTCCCTTCAGCAACGCATGAGAGCTCACACACCATGACCCGCCCCACCCACCTGCGCCGCTGCTTGGCCACCCTCACGCTGATGCTGGCCGCCAGCCCCCAACACCTCTTTGCACAAACCGAGGTGCAAGCCGTCTTGGCCGGCCACGCCTTTGTGCCGGCCTCCACCACCGTGGCCGCACCGGCCGATGCCGGTCCCTTGTTTGCCACCGCCGGCAAGTTCACCGCGGGCAATCGCCAGCGCACGCAGGCGCTCAACAGCCTGCCCGGCGTGACCTTTGTGGGTGACCCCAAGTTCCCCCGCTTGTCCGGTGGAACGCTGCCCATCACCGGGCAGTCGGTGCAAGGCTTTTCCGGCATCGTCTCCCTGGGGCAAAACCGGTTTTTGCTGCTGACTGACAACGGCTTTGGCAACAAAATCAACTCCCACGACGCGCTGCTGATGGTGCACACCGCCAAGGTGGACTGGGCCAGCGGCAAGGTCGATTTGGAGCGCACCACCTTTTTGCACGACCCCGACCGCAGTCTTCCCTTTGTCATTGCCAATGAAAACACCAAAGACCGCTACCTGACCGGCGCAGACTTCGACCCCGAGTCCATCCAAGTGGTGGGCGAGGAGTGGTGGATTGGTGATGAGTTTGGCCCCTATGTGTTGCGCACCACACCGCAAGGCAAGGTGCTGGGCTTTATGGACACGGTGGCCGCTGGCAAAGCCTACCGGAGCCCCGACCATTACCTCAACGGCCGCATTGCCGCCAACTACCCGGCCGAAGCCGTGTTTGAGGCGCGGCGCTCAGGCGGCTTTGAGCCCATGGCCAAGTCCATGGACGGCAAGAGCGTCTACCCCATGTTCGAGTGGCCCCTGTGGGACGCGCAGACCAAGGCGCCCGAGTCGCACGGCGGCAAACCTTACACCCGCATCTTGCACATCGACGTGGCCAGCCGCAGCTACACCGAGCGCCAGTGGAAATACAAGTTTGAGGCAGCCGGCAATGTGGCCGCTGATTTTCAGATGATCGATGCCCACACCGGCCTGGTGATAGAGCGCGATGACATGACCGAGGGCGCCGCCCCGGCCTGCCCGGATGCGCCTCGCACCGACTGCTTTACCCGGCCGGCCAGCTTCAAGCGCATCTACAAAATCGACATGGCCCAGACCGACGCCGACGGCTTTGTCAAAAAGGTGGCCTACATCGACCTGACCAAGATCAGCAACCCCAACCGACTGGCCAAAGTCGGGCCCAACGAAGCCACCTTTGTGCTGCCCCACCTGGGCCCTGAAGGACTGAGCCTGGTCGATGACCAACACATTGTGGTGGTCAATGACAACAACTTCCCCTACTCCTCGGGCCGCACCATTGGCCGGCCTGACGACAACGAGCTGACCTTGATCAACATCAAGGCGCTGATCGACGCCAAGTAAAAGGGCGCAGGTTCAAGGCTGCAGGTGCTGCGGCCTGGCCTGTCACTTGCGCTTGATGGCCCAGCAAGCCATGCGTCCATCACTGTGTGCAAGCACTCCTGCGAGGCGCAGGCTGTGCCCGTGTCGGCCAGGTGCTTGGGCTAAGCGGCGACATCTCCCCACACTGTGCGGGCGACTTCCACGACCTTGTCCAACTTGCGCCACTGGTCCTCTTCGGTGATCAAATTGCCCTCCACCGTGCTGGCAAATCCGCATTGAGGGCTGATGGCCAGGTTGTCCAAGGGCAGGTAGCGGCTGGCATCGGTGATGCGCCGGATCAGGTCTGAGGAAGTTTCCAAGCGCCCGAATTTGGTGGTCACCAGACCGAGCACCACTTTGACATGGCTGGGAACATGGGCAAGCGGCGCAAAGTCGCCTGAGCGCTCGTCGTCATACTCCAACAAGAAGTGGTCGACCTTGAGACCGCCCAGCACTGCTTCGGCAATGCGCTGGTAGCCGCCTTCAGCCATCCAACCGCTGCGCGAATTGCCACGGCAGACATGGATACCTACGGTGGTGTCCGGTCGGCGCTGAGCAATGCAGGCGTTGGTCAGGTCCACATACCTGAGCAAACGCTGCATGGGATCGTCGCCAGCAGCCACCACCTCGGCGCGCATGCGGTCGCTGATGAAATACGTCATCAAAGGATCGTCAATCTGTATGTAACGGCAGCCGGCGTCCTCCAAGGCCGCAATTTCACGACCATAAGCCTGCACCACATCGGCAAAGAAATCTTCAATGTCCGGGTAAGCCGCCGTCGACACCGAAGCCCGCCCCCCATGGAAATGCAAGCGCGTGGGCGATGGCAGCGTGATTTTTGCCGTGTGCGTGGTGACGCTTTGCAAGTGGCGAAAATCCGGCACGGTGATGGGCGAAGCCAAGGAGAGCTTGCCCGTGGTCAGCACATTCTTGGGGACGTATTTCCAACCCTGGTCTTGCACTGTGGCTGGCTGGTGGTCATGGCCACAATCGGACGCGGGGGCTATGAATGCCTGTGCCGCATTGCCCTCCTGGATATCGACACCCGAGAGGCCGCGCACAAAATCAATCCACCAGTTCTCGCGCCGGTATTCACCATCCACCACGACAGAAAAGCCGCAGTCCTCTTGGCGCTTGACCACGTCGGCAATGGCCTGGTCTTCCAGCGCCCGCAAGGTGCTCCGGTCTATCTGGCCTCTTTCAAACTGTTGACGCGCTTGCACCAATGGCGCGGGACGCAGCAGACTGCCGACCTGATCGGCGCGAAAAAATGGTTTAGCCATGGATGTGTATTTTTTCAGCGTGACCGGGGTGGATCGCGCACGTCTTTTTGTTCTTCAAATTCAATGTTGTAGAGCTCGCCATCTCCACCCCGGGGGCGCTCGACTTTGCGGATGTAGACGCTTTGCACAATGTCGCGGGTGTTGGCGTCAATGTAAATTTGTCCGCGCGGGCTCTCGAAAATCTGCCCTTTCATGCCCGCCAGCAAGGCATCACCGCCACCTTTGCCGGCCGTTTTTCGCAATGCCTCGTAAATGACGTGCATGCCGTCATACGCAAACACGGCAACCGCGTTGGGGCGCAGGTTGTTGTTGAGCTTTTTAAATTCCTGCACAAACTTTTTGTTGACGGCAGAGGGGTGCGCCGTGGAATACGGGTACGAGGTGACGATGCCCAGCGCGTCGTCACCCATGGTGTTGACGATATCGTCATCCACCACATCACCCGTGCCAATGAGCCTGATGCCGGCTTTGCCAAGCCCGCGTTCATTGAACTGCTTCATCACCTGGGTACCCACACCGGACGGCACAAAAATAAACACCGCATCGGGCGACAAATCCCTCACCTTTTGCAAGGAGGGGGCAAAGTCATTGCTTCTGAGGGGAACGCGCAGTGAGTCCAGGATCTGTCCACCATTGAACTGGAAGCGGTCCCGGAATGTGCGCTCGGCGTCCAGGCCAGGGCCGTAGTCCGACACCAGGGTGACCACTTTTTTGATGCCGTTTTTGGGGGCCCAGTCCGCCACGCCCAACGTAATTTGCGGCAGGGTCATGGAGACGCGGACCATGTAGGGCGAGGCATCGATCACCGCGGAGGTGGCTGCCAGCATGTTGACCATGGGTGTTTTGGCCTGGGTCGCCAGAGGGGCGGTGGCCAGTGCCAAGGGCGTCAGGCCAAAACCTGCCAGAACGTCGACTTTGTCGTTGACCAACAGTTCTTGCGCCAGGCGCTTGGTGATGTCAGGCACACCCGTGTCGTCTTTAAGGATGAGAGAAACCGTGCGTCCCGCCACGCTGGTGCCATGCTGCTTCATGTACAACTTGACGGCGGCATCCATTTGTCGGCCGGTGGAGGCGAAGGGGCCCGTCATGGGTGCCAAAAAGCCGATTTTGAAGGGGGTGTTCTGCGCCCTGGTGTGGCCCAAGCCCAGGGTGAAAGGGGCTGCCGCCATGGCTTTGATCAAACTGCGTTTTTGCATTGTTGTCTCCTTTGGTTATTGTGAAAGAATAAATTATGGTGCAAGGCAAGCCACTAAAGTTGCACGCCAGCCTCTGCGGCAGCTCGCGCATACAGCACACGGCGCATGAGCAGTCCGGGCTTGTCGGGCGCAAAGTTCAAATCAAATTGAGGCTGCACATCATGGCGCACGACCTCCGAAATCCACTCTAGCGCGTCCACATCCTCCAGGTAGGCTTTGGCAGAGGCCGCACTCAAAAAATCATCGACGGCCCCATCGTCGAGTTTGAAGTTGCGTGAGTTGAACCACCAGTAATGAATGCTTCCATTGGTTTCTGGCGTGAACACATGGGTGATGTTGAACAAAAATTCGGCTTGCTGTCCTGGCTGGGGCTTGGGGTTGACGATTTTGGCAAACGCGGTGTGCAGTGCAGGCGAGGCAAACCGGGCCTGCGAGTAGCGGTGCACGGCTTGTCCCGTCAGGCCCGTGGGCATGGCGTACACGCCGGGTGGCACAGAGTCCTTCAGTTCCCGGTCGATGATGATGACCTCGCCCTCTTGTCTCACCTGCAAGCTTGAACGCGCAAATTCCGGTGTTCCGATGGAGCCGGGGTGAAGAAACGGAAAGTGCGTTTGGTCCAGCAGGTTTTCATGCATGGCCACGTAATCCGACCGCATGTGAAAAGCGCCGGACACAGACTTCCAAAGGGGACTGCCCAGCCAGTGTGTGTCGGGAATGAGCGCCTCGTTCGCCAAATCAGCATCGCCCATCCATATCCAAACCAGTGGCGCTTTTTCAACCAACACAAAGCTGCGCACCGCAGCATGGCCAGGCGTGATGGGCATGGACGGCATGAGGGTGCATCGCCCTGAGGGGTCAAACTGCATGCCGTGATAGCCGCAGATCAAGGTGTCACCGTCCAAGCGACCTTTGGCCAAAGGAAAGGACCGGTGTGGGCAGCGGTTGCGCACTGCAATCGCTTGACCCGCCAGCGTGCGGTACAGCGCCACGTCTGAGCCCAGAAGACGACGGCTGATGATGTCGCGTGAAATCTCGTGGCTCAGCGCCGCCACATACCAACAGTTCATCACCAAAGGCGTGCTGTGGTCTGCAAAACCACCGGGCTCAAAGCCAGCAGACGGTGGCTGCAAAGCGCTTTTTTCTGGATGTAAGGTGACTAGGGTCATGGAAGTTTTGGTCATGCGGCCAGGACAAGTCGGGAGCCTTGCGTGCGTGAGACGCAAATGCAAAGCGTCCTGCCCATGGCTTTTTCATCGTCGCTGAGAAATCGGTCATGGTGCACCAGCGGGCCGTCGCTTTCCAGCACAGTCAGCGGACATAAGCCGCATTCGCCACGTCTGCAATCGAACAATGGGTGCATGCCGGCGGCGGTCATGGCCTCCAAAATGCTGGTCCTGGGGCCCACCTGCAAGGTGCG
>CANHKH010000217.1 GCA_947460165.1 Comamonadaceae bacterium | reverse complement strand
GCGCTGGCCTCGACAATGACCGCCAGGGTGTCACTGAAGCTTGTGAGCACACCGTTGACTGTGGCTTTGACCTCGACCAGCACATTGCCGCTGAAGGGGGTGTCGCCTTTGATGTAGAGGTTTGCCACTTGCTCCGGGGTCACCGCGTATGCGGAGCCGCTTGAGGGAGCGAGTTGGGTGGCTTTGCCGTTGAGCGGGTTGACCCACCACAACTCCAGGCCGGCTGGCACAGTCAGTGTGACGCTGCCAACCGTGTCGCCCTGGTCCAGCACGGGCAATTGAATATCGAGCCGAATCAGACGCCCGGCGCCGCCGCTGGCCTGTGCCGCGTGTATCTCATTGGGGTCTTGGCTGAGGATGGTGGCAGTTTGCGCCTTGACAGTGGCATCGGCATCTGAGGCGATCTGGTCAGTCAGCGCCTGGACTTGTGGGCCCAGGGAAAGATCGCCGCCCAAGCCATTGGCAGCCTCCTCACCGATACCCTGCAACACGGGCAGCAGCAGACTGCTCGCAGCGCGCATGGCAGCAAGCGCTTCCTCGGACCGTGCGCTGTCGTGCGTCGCAGTGTCTATGAGCGAGTTGTAGCTGGCAATGACCTGGCTGATGGCGTTCAAGCTGGCCGGCTCGCTTGCACGAAGGTCCTGGGTCAAGCCTGCTGCGTTGCTCGCCGCCATGCTCGCTTGTATCAGCAAGAGCACGTCTGCAGCGTCGCTTAAATCGGCACTCTTACCTGCTTTGCCGCGCTGCACCATCAAGTCGGCCAGCGCAGCCACGCCAATGGCGTTGATTGCACTGGTGGAGACGTCTGCAGAAGATGCGGCTGCCAGCAGCAGGGCCCCTATGGACTCCAAGACAATCTCAAGCTGGCGGTTGATCGACAGCAAGTTTTCATCAGCCTCACTCAAAGGCATTGGCGGGTGCTTGGGATCAAAGCTGAGCAAGTGCTTGGCCTGGGTGTCATTCAAACCCAACACCGTGTTGGCCACTTCGGCCGCTTGGCTCAACTCGGAGCCACTGGCCCCGGTGGCCGCGCCATTGCGCTGGTCGGCGATGGCGTTGATCAAGGTCGACAACCATGACTCAGCGACCACCAACGAGGTGATGGTTTGAAACTCCAAGCCGCTGAACGCCCCGCCGGCGCCCGCGTTGCCTGCGGCGTCACCATAGCCGGCCACCGTGATGCTGGCCTCACCGCTGCTCTCTGGCGAGGGCGTGAAGGTGGCGGTGTAGACCTTGGGGTTGCTGCTGGCACTCAGGCCCGTGAGCGTGCCGCCCAGGGTGGTGATGTCAGCAGCACTCAGGCCCACGGGCACTTCACTGAAGCTAAAGCTGATGGTGGCACTTTGACCGGCCAACAAGCTGTCGGTGTTGCTGGTGATGGCCACCGTCGGTGCGACCGTGTCGACCTGGTAGTTCAAAGGGCTGGAGGCATAAACCACATTGCCTTGGCCATCGACCACCCGCACCACCAAGCTGTGCTCGCCCTCGCCCAAGGGGGTTGAGGGCGTAAAGCTCCAGGCGCCGTTGGTGGCAGTGGCTTGGCCCAAGAGTTGAGTGCCATCGTAGACCTGCAGGGTCTGGCCTGGTGCCAGCGCTGAATTCAAGGTGCCGCCCAGGGTGGGCGCGGCCTTATTGCTGGGCGCCCCCCCGCCTGTGCTGTGGCCGCTGTCGTCCGTGGCCAGTGGCAGGTCGGCCACCGGCGAGCTCGGGGTGCTGGCCTCGACGAAGACCCCAAGCGTGTCGCTGTAACTGGTGAGCACACCGCCAACTGTGTTGCTGCCCTCGACCAGCACATTGCCGCTGGTGGGGGCGTTGCCTTTGATATAAAGGTTGCCCACATCCTCGGGGTCCACCGTGTACTTGGAACCGTCAGAAGGTGCAAGTTGGGTGGCCTCGCCGTTGAGGGGGTTCACCATCCACAGTTCCAGGCCCGCAGGCAGCGACAGTGTGACGCTGTCTACCGTGTCGCCCAGGCCCAGCGCGGGCAGATTGATGTCAAGCCGAATCAAACTCCCAGCGCCGCCACTGGCCTCTTGCGCGTACAGCTCATCGATGTTGCGGGCCTGGATTTGTTGCGTGACGTAAGCCTCAGCCCCCGAGGAGAGCAAGCCAGTCAGCTCCTGGACTTGTGGGCTCAGCGAAATATCGCCACCCAGGCTGCTTGTGGCTTGGAAGCCGATGTCTCTCAAAATAGGCAGCAAGGAGCGGGCTGCCTGCAAGGTGGCTATGGATTCCTCCGACTGAGCCCCCCTGTTCGTTGTGGTGTCGATCCGTGCGTTGTAGGAAGCCACGACCTGGCTGATGGCGTCCAGGCTTGCAGCACTGCTGGCGTACAGATCTCGGGTATTGGCGACCTCGTTGTAGGCCGCGATGCTGCCTTGAAGGAGGATGGGGATATCCGTTGCGCTGCTCAGACTCAGTGTCTTGGGCAGGGCCGAGCCTCCTAGCTCAACCACTGTGGACGCCAGCGTGGTGATGCCGTACGCGCTGGCAGGCCCGACCGAAGTCTTGGAGCCTGCTGCTGCACCGCTCAACATGCTGTTGACCGCCTCAAACACCACACCGAGTTGGCGGTTGACCGTGAGAAGGCCTTTATCGCTTGAACCTCCTTGATCTGGATCTTTCACCGGATCAAAGCTCAGCAAACTGATGGGCTTGTCGTTTTTAAGGTCGAGTACCTGGTTGACCAGTGCGGAAGCGGCTTCCAGGTCTTTCAAGCCAACCATACGCTCCTTGGGCGTGGTTTGGTCAGCCACCGCCGAAATGAGCGTCGACAAGGGAGACAACACAATATCCAGGCCAGTGTTGCGGGGGTCTACGGCCCCGGTATAACCCTTGTACAAGACATTGGCGTTGGGCAAGCCAGTGGCAGTGTCCACGCCGCCAATCGAAATAATGGGCAGTCCTGCGCTGGGGTCTATGGTGAGGCTAAAGCGCCCGCTGCCGTCGGTGCGGGCATTGACTTCGCCTTGGTCGAAAATGTCATTGCGGTTGCGGTCCACAAACACAAAGGCATTGGCCAGGTAGTCGTCATGCACCAGTCCGTTGAGAATGGTAAAGGTATCGGACTTGAGCAGCAGTGCGCCCACATTGCCTGCAGCGTCTGACAACTGTGTCGATGTGCTAAAGCGCCCGTTGACTGCCACCACCGAGGCATCTATCTGCTGCACTGCATAGCCTTGTGCAATGTCAACGCTGGTCAGCGCCTGCTTGACGGACTTTATTTCAACGCCATCTCGCAAGATCAGGGTGAGCACCTCGTCGCCCACGGCGGCCTGGGGGTTGAGCAGCACGCGCAGCTTGACGCCGTTGGCCAAGATGCCGCTGTCGCTAGGGTCCAGCATCACGCCCAGAGCGCCTGGGGCCTGGGTGTCCACCGTGAAAGCCACTGGCGTGCTCGCCAGGCTTTTGTTGCCCGCCGCATCGGTGAGGGTGTAGCTGATGCGGTGCAGGCCTTCAGCCAAAGCTGTCGTCGGCGTGAAACTCCAGGATCCGTTCGCGGCCACGGTCGCTTTACCCAGCACGGCCGCCCCGTCCATCAGATTGACCACAGCGCCCGCTTCTGCGCCACTGCCCGAAAAACGCGGCGTGGTGTCGTTGGTGATGGCTTGAGGCGCCAGCTCTCCGGTCAGCTTGTCGACGTCATCGGTGATGACCAGAGGCGTCTGCGGCAGGGCAGGCGGCGTCTGGTCTGTGGCAGCCGCTGTCGATCCCGACCCGCCTGCCCCCAGCCCCAGCAGTACGAAGCCCCCTGCCACGCCCAGCCAGCCATTCAGATAGGGGTTGCTGTCTTCTGAGGTTTGAGCTTGGCCTGATCCTGCGAGAGTCTCCTTGAGGCGAGGCGGGCCCCATTGAGACAACGCGTCTTGAGCGCTGACCTGACCCTGTGTTGCCGCCAGGCCGGCCTGACCCACAGGCTCGGCCATGGCCAAGCGCAAACTCGAACTGCCCGACACCATGGCCGCCAAGGCCTCCTGACCACCTTGCACATAGAGCAAGGCCGAGCCGTCACTCAGCATGGCCAGAGGCGCAGAGCCATCGGTGAAGACCAGGCCATCGGAGCCCGCCGAGCCTAGAATCAGTTCGCAGCCAGAATCTTTGCAAACGGCAAAGTAATTTTCCAGGGTGAACTGGGTGTTGTCTGCGTCATCCAGTCGCAAGTCTTCGCCAACACGCCGCACCACCACACGAGGCAGGGGGGATGCATCCGTGTCTTCCGATCGCGTCAGGCGATAGCGCTCTCCCGCGCGTGCTTTGTAAACAGTCGCCTGGCCCGCCTTCAACGTGAGGGGGGTGGCATTGTTGTGTGAGACAACCAGGAGTGTGATGTTTGAAGTCATGGGTCAAGCAAAAAAAGGGGGAGACTCGGCAAACAAGCGCTAGGACTCAAGCAGGAACAGGCTTGAGGCGCCCAGACCCTGCCCCAAACAGGCCAATCTGGCGCAAAGGACTGGATTGAAAATGCCTTGGAAAAGCATGCCAGCCAGGGGAGAAAAAATACATGTCAGGTCACTCAGCGCTGCAGGCCCATTGGCCAAAGAAGCGAAGCGAAATAGCAGGGGAAAACCCTGTGTGACAGGGTTTGGGCAATGACCATCAAACCGTTTGTCAACGGTGAGTCGCTCGAAACTTTGCCCATGAAGCCAAGCATTTTTTGAACATTTGATGAATTGCTTTAACGGACTTTTTGACAAGGAAATACTTTTTTGCAATTTCATCAGACAGCTTTCGTCTTTTCTTGCAAATCCTTGCGTGCTGAATATCTGGCAGCTTTCAAAAGTAAACTTCAATGAGACCCTCAGGGCTCAAGAAATACTTCTAAATACTGCGCAGAGAAAGCACCCATCTGTCGATCGGTCTGCAAGCGAAACTCAAACACGATGGCGTAGAAAAAACAGGGCCACGGCGTGCAGTGGGGCTCATGCCCGTCTGCGAGCAGGGGTCATGGCGAGCAGTCTTCGCGCCTGGGAATAAGCTTTGTCTGCACGAATCACCGGCAGGCTGTCTACAAGGACCCAAACCTGGCTGGGCCCCTGGAGGAGACAAGCCGGCCGGTGATGCGTGGCTGGTGAGCGCGCCCGAGATGCGAACGTGGCGTGCGAATCAATCGGGCGAGCTCAAGATCCAGCGCCATCCCCGAAGGGCAAGGCCTTGTCCATCCACTCATCCGACTCGAGCACCGAGCGGCGGCGCTGGCGCGCTTGCGCCTCGGCGCGGCGCTGCGCGGCCCACAGAGCCACACGCGCTGCCCCTTTGAGCAGGGCCCGGGCCCAGGCGGACCGGTGGGCGGCCAGGCGTTCGATGAGCGCGCACCAAAATGCCGGGAGATGGCGCTTGAGCAGCGGGTCCTCGCTGCTCAGCCAGGCGCCCACCCGGCCTGGATCGCCCTGGCGCCCGCAACGCCCGGCCAGTTGCCGGTCAATGCGGGACGACTCGTTGCACTCGGCCATGATGACCTGCAGCCCACCTCTGGCCGCCACCCCCGGGCCCAGCGCAATATCGGTTCCTCGCCCGGCCATGTTGGTGGCCACCGTGATGCGCCCGGCTTGGCCTGCCTGGCTGACGATCTCGGCCTCGTCGGCCAGCCGAGTCGCGTTGAGCAAGCGAAAAGGCAGCGCGCGGACCCGCAACTGCTCGGCCAGGCGGTCGCTGGACCGGACGCTGCGCAGCCCCACCAGCACCGGCAGCCCCAGCCCATGGAGCCGCTCGATCTCGGCGATCACGGCTTGGTCTTTTTCAGCCTCGGTGCCAAACACCTGGGGCCTGGCTTGTTGGCGCAGCCTCTTTCTGTGGGTTGGGATGGACAACACGCCCAGGCCGTAGATGAGCCAGAGCTCAAAGCGGGTTTCATGGGCCGTGCCTGTCGTGCCGGCCAGCCGCCGAAAGTGGCGGAAAAAGGCCTGGAAGCTCATTTGCCCCAGCGATTGGCTGGGCTCGCTGATGGCCAGCCCCTGGTGCGCTTCGACCGCCTGGTGCAAGCCCGCGGTGAGGCTTCGGCTGGGCGTCAGGCGGCCCGTGCCTTCGTCGAGCAAGACCACCTTGCCCTCTTGCACCACATAGTGCTGATCGCGCAGCAAAAAATGGCGCGCCACCAGGGCTTGCCTGAGCAACTCCTCGCG
>CANHKH010000216.1 GCA_947460165.1 Comamonadaceae bacterium | reverse complement strand
CATCAGGTCGGGCATGGCCCACATGCCTTTGCCAATTTGCGCCTTGCCGCGCAAGCCGCAGGACAAGCCGACCAGCACGTTGTTCTTTTCGTAAGCTTGAATCCACGCCGTGGTCTTCATGTCGCCCTTGCGCAGCATGGGGCCGGCCAACATGGCGGTGTGCATCTCGTCGCCCGTGCGATCCAAAAAGCCGGTGTTGATGAAGGCCACGCGGCTTTTCGCAGCCGCAATGCAGGCCTTGAGATTGACGCTGGTGCGCCTTTCCTCGTCCATGATGCCCAGCTTGACGGTGCTGGGCGCCAAGCCCAGCATGCCCTCGACGCGGGTGAACAGCTCGTCAGCAAACGCCACCTCGGCCGGGCCGTGCATTTTGGGCTTGACGATGTAGACCGAGCCCTTGCGCGAGTTGCGGATCGCGTCTTTGCCCGTGCGCTTGAGGTCGTGCATGGCAATCGTGGTGGTGACCACGGCGTCCAAGATGCCCTCGGGGATTTCATGCACCTGGCCTTTTTTGTCGGTGTAGAGGATGGCCGGGTTGGTCATCAGGTGGCCCACGTTGCGCACAAACATGAGCGAGCGGCCGTGCAGCTTGACCTTGCCCTTGCCCTCGGGTGCGCTGTAAATGCGGTCGGCGTTCAGGCCACGCGTGAAGGTGCTGCCGCCCTTGGCCACTTGTTCTGTGAGCGTGCCTTGCAAAATGCCCAGCCAGTTGGCGTAGGCGAGCACCTTGTCTTGGGCATCGACCACGGCCACCGAGTCCTCCAGGTCGAGGATGGTGGACAGCGCCGCTTCCAGCACCAGGTCGCACACGCCTGCAGGGTCGCTCGCGCCTATGGGCGTGCTGCGGTCCATGCGAAGGTCCAGGTGCAGGCCATGGTGGGCCAGCAGCACCGAGCTGGGCGCGGCCGCGTCGCCCTGAAAACCAATGAGTTGGGCTTTGTCGGCCAGCGAGGTTTTGCTGCCGTCCTTGAGCTTGACGGCCAGCTTGCCGTCTTTGATGCGGTAGCCCACGCTGTCCAGGTGCGAGCCTTTGCGCAAGGGTGCGGTGCGGTCCAGCACATGGCGGGCGTACTCAATCACCTTGGCGCCGCGCTTTGGGTTGTAGCCCTGGCCTTTGTCGCAGCCATTGGCTTCGGAGATCACGTCGGTGCCATAGAGCGCGTCGTACAAAGAGCCCCAGCGTGCGTTGGCCGCGTTGAGCGCGTAGCGGGCATTGAGCACAGGCACCACCAGCTGCGGGCCCGCTTGAATGGCGAGCTCAGCGTCCACTTGGCGGGTGCTGATTTTCACTTTCTTGGGCGGCTTGACCAGGTAGCCGATTTTTTCCAGGAAGGCGCGGTAGGCCTGGGCATCGCTCACCGGGCCGGGGTGGGCCTGGTGCCAGGCGTCCAGCTCGGCTTGCAGGCGGTCGCGCTCGGCCAAAAGGGCGATGTTCTTGGTCGCCAGGTCGGCCACCAAGGCGTCAAAGCCCTTCCAGAATTTGGCGTTGGACACGCCGGTGCCTGGCAGCACGCGGTCTTCAATGAAACGGTGCAGCTCGGTGGCCACTTGCAGGCGGTGAACTGGGGTGCGGTCGGTCATGGCAGTCATCTCAGTAAGGGCTGAAGTTAAAAAAAGAAAAGATACCTCTATTGTCGGACCTCTGGCTGACAGTGTCAGACCAGCATGTCCAGCACGCCGTGAAGGCTGGTCGCCACGCGCACGGGGGGCGGTCCAATTTCTTCCTGGGGCAGGCCCTGGCGGTTGACCCACAGCGTTTGATATCCGTACCAGGTGGCGGCCAGCGCGTCCCAGCCATTGCTGCTGACAAAGGCGATCTGCGGCGCCTTCAGGCCCGTGGCCTGCTCGCCCAGCGCGTAAGCCAGTGGGTCGGTTTTGTAGCTGCGGATGGCGTCCACGCTGATGACATGGTCCAGCAGCCCGGCCAGGCCCGCCGATTGCACAGCCGCTTGCAGCATGGCCGGATCACCATTGGAGAGCACGCCCGTGACCAGGCCACGGGCTTGGAGGGCGTGCAGCACCTCTGGGCTGTCGGCAAAGGCCGACAGCTGGCGGTATTGGTCCATCAGCTGCGCCTCGCGCTCAGGGCTCAAGTCCAGGCCCAGGCGCTTGCAGGCGTAGCGCAGGCCGGCGCGCGTGAGTTCCCAAAAAGGCTGGTAGACGCTGGCCCGCTGCGGCCCTTGCCGGCTGGTGCTCACCAGCCGGGTGTATTCAATCTGTTTGTCGCGCCACAGCACGGCCAGCGCCTGGCCTTGGCCCGGAAACAGCTGCTCGGCCAACTCGGCCACGCTGTACACGTCAAACAGCGTGCCGTAAGCGTCAAACAGCACAGCTTTCACGCCTTGGAGGGGAGCGGTGTGAGGGCGGGCGAAATCAGTCATGGGGCATGACTGTAGGGCATGCCGCTGGGGGATGGGGCTGAGCGGCGGTGCTTGGCCACGGGTGATCAGCCAAGGCGACAATGGAAGCCATGAAATCCCGCTCCCTCTCCGGTGGCCTGGTTTACTCCACCGACGCCGGCCGCATGTGCCCCGCCTGCCGCCAAGCCATGGCGCAATGCGTTTGCAAAGCCTCGGCGCCTGTCGCCGCCGGGGACGGCATTGTGCGCATCTCCCGCGAAACCAAGGGCCGTGGCGGCAAGGCCGTCACGGTGGTGCGCGGCTTGGCCATGGATGCCAGCGATTTGGCGGCCCTGGCCAAACAGCTCAAGGCCGCGTGCGGCTCAGGCGGCACGGTCAAGGACGGCACGGTGGAGGTGCAGGGCGACCACGCCGACAAAGTGGCCGCTTTTCTTCAGGCCAAGGGGCACCAAGTCAAGCGCTCGGGCGGCTAGCCCACAGAGTTCAGGCCAAGGGGTTCAGCTTGTCCCCGCGAGTTTTTCGCACAAGGTGTGCAGCGACACCGCCTGAATGTCTGCGGCCACAGGAAAGCTTTCCTGCCCGGGGTAGACCACCCATTTGCGGCTGGGTTGGAGGTCTTGGCAGGCGTGGTGAAAACCGCGCTCGAGCTTGGGCATGAGGCTGCGTTTGAACTCCACCGCCCACAGCTCGCCGCCTGGCCAAGCCAGCAGCAGGTCAATTTCGGCACCGGCACTGGTGCGGTAAAAGTGGGCGCTCACCCCTGGCGGCGCACAGGACAGCAGGCTTTCCATGCAGTGGCTCTCCCAGCTGGCCCCCACCACCATGTGCGAGAGCAGTTGCTCGCGCGTGGCAATGCCCAGCAGCGCGTGCACCAAGCCGCTGTCGCGCACATAGACCTTGGGGGCTTTGACCAGCCGCTTGCCCAGGTTGGCGTGCCAGGGCGGCAGGCGGCGCACCAGCAGCAGGTCGACCAGCAAGGAGATGTAGCTCTGGGCCGTTTTGGCATCCACCCCCAGGTTGCGCGCCAGCTGGGCGACGTTGAGCAGACCGCCTTGGTGGTGGGCCAGCATGGTCCAAAAGCGGCGCAAGGTGTCTGCGGCAATGCGGGGGCCGAACTGGGGGATGTCCCGCTCCAGGTAGCTGCGTATGAAGTTCTCCCGCCACTGCAGGCTGCGCGCCAGTGAGGGCGCTTGCAAACTGGGCGGAAAACCGCCACGCAGCCACAGCGCATCTTGAGCTTGAGCGCCCGCCTCCAGCAGGTTCAGCGGCGCCAGCTCCAGGTAGGCGATGCGGCCGGCCAGGGTTTCGCCCGACTGCTTGAGCACGTCCAGGCTGGCCGAGCCCAGCAGGAGGTAGCGCCCTGCGCTGTCACCCTGGACCTGGCCTTCGCGGCGGGCCCGGTCTATCAGGCCCCGCAGCACCGGAAAAAGACCTGGCGCTCTGTGCACCTCGTCCAAGATGACCAGTTTGTCCAGGTGGCCCTCCAGGTAAAGCTCGGGCTGAGCCAGTTTGGCGCGGTCGCGTTCGGACTCCAGGTCCAGGTAGACATGGGGCAGGCCCTGGGCCACCTGCAGCGCCAGCGTGGTTTTGCCCGCCTGCCTGGGCCCCAGCAGTGCCACGGCGGGCGAAAAGCTCAGTTCGTCGCGCAGCACAGGGGCTAAAAATCGGTTTAGCATCCTTGCAATTATGGAGTTTTGGTGGATGATTTGCAATAATAAATGCTTGGTCTTGCCGAGTTGGTGCCAGCCTGTCAGTGGCGGGTGGCAAGTCGCCGAAAATCCCTTTTATTCACCGGAGTGTTCATGAAAATCGCCATTTTGGGTGCGGGCTCGCTCGGTTGCGTCATAGGCGGCGTGTTGACCGAGGCCGGCCAAGAGGTCTGGCTGATCAACCGCCATGAGACGCGCGTGGCGCACCTGCGCCAGCACGGTCTGCTCATGCGTGTGGGCGAGGTGGATCGCCGCGTGGCCGTCCAAGCCGCCGTGCGGGCCGACGAGGTGGGCCCGGTGGACCTGGTGGTGGTGCTGGTCAAGTCTTTTCACACCGATGAAGCCATGGCGCAATCGCTGGCACTGCTGGGCCCACAGACCTGTGTGCTCTCGCTGCAAAACGGCTTGGGCCATGAGGACATCTTGGCCCGCCATGTGGGCCGCGAGCGGGTGCTGGTGGGCCGCACTTACGTGGGCGGCAGCCCGCTGGGCGAGGGGCATGTGATCGCGGGCTACCTGGGCAAGGACACGCACATGGGCGAGCTGGACGGCGCCTTGACCGAGCGCGTGCAGCGCATCGCGCACATGTTCAATGCGGCAGGCCTGCAAACCGTGGTGAGCCAGAACATCATGGGCACGGTCTGGGACAAGCTGCTCATCAACGTGGCCACCGGCGCCATCACCGCCATCACGGGCCTGAGCTACGGCCTCTTGTATGCCCAGCCGCAGCTGCAGGCCTTGGGGCTGGCGGCGGTGCAAGAGGCCATGGCCGTGGCGCGGGCGCAAGGCGTGTCGCTGTCCATCACCGACCCGCTTTTTGCCTGGACCAAGGCGGGCGCGGGTCTGGGCCACGACTTCAAAACCTCCATGCTGCAAAGCCTGGAGAAGGGCTCGGTCACGGAAATTGACTACGTCAACGGCGCGGTGGTGAGCCTGGGTGCCCGCCTGGGCGTGGCCACGCCGGTCAACAGCGCGCTGCTGGCCCTGGTCAAGGGGCTGGAGAGCCGGCTGGCTGAAGGGCCCATGCTGAAGGGCCCATGCGTTGCCCGCCAGGCGCGGGCACATCCAGGCGGTAGCCCACGCCGTAGACCGAGCTGATGCCCACGCCTTCAGCGGCTTGGGCTTGCACCTGCTCCATTTTGCGCCGCAGGTTTTTGATGTGCGTGTCAATGGCGCGGTCGCTGACGTCGCGCCAGTCGTCGTGCAGCCCATCGAGCAAGCGCGCCCGTGAAAACACATGGCCGGGCCGGCCCATGAGGGTGTTGAACAGCCTGAACTCCACCGGTGTGAGCTTGAGGGACTGGCCCTGGTACAGCCCGCGCTGGCCCGCCTCGTCGACGGCAAAACCAGCCAGGGCGCTCGCGCCAGGGGCGGTCAGCAGCGTCGACGGGCTGGCCCGCCGCAGCAAGGCCTTGATGCGGGCCACCACCTCGCGGGGGCTGAAGGGTTTGCAGATGTAGTCGTCCGCGCCCAGCTCCAGCCCGAGCAGGCGATCAATTTCATCGATGCGGGCGGTCAGCATGATGACGGGCACGGCCGAAAAGGCGCGCAACTGGCGGCACACCTGCATGCCGTCCAGGCCTGGCAGCATGACGTCGAGCAGCAGCAGTTGGGCGCTGCTGGGGTCGGCTTGCAAGCAGCTCAGCGCCTGCTGGCCGTTGCCAAAGACGCGGGTGGCAAAACCCTGGGCCTGCAGGTAGTTGTCCAGCATGTCGGCGATGTGGGCGTCGTCTTCCACAATCCAAAGGGGGGGGGCGGTCATGGCTGATTTTTATCTTGATTGTGCTGATCTTGAACTTGCGGATCTTGCGCTTGCAGGGGCAGCCACACCTCCAAGCACAGGCCGCCCAAGGCGCTGGGCCGGGCGGTGACCTGCCCTTGGTGGGCGCGCACGATGGCGCGCACAATGGCCAGGCCCAAGCCGCTGCCGTGGGCTTGCTGAGCCTGGCGGCTGCGGGCCTGGTCGACGCGAAACAAGGGCTCGAACACCTGTTCCAGCGCCGCTTCAGGCACGCCGGGCGCGCTGTCTTGCACGCGCAGCAAGAGCTGTGCGCCCTCGCCGCTGCCTTGGAGCTGCCAGCT
>CANHKH010000215.1 GCA_947460165.1 Comamonadaceae bacterium | reverse complement strand
CGCTCGCAAGGCCTGCGCAAGCCCGAGACCGCGCCGCAGGTGCGCAAAAACACCGAAAAAGAATTCCCGGCCGGCATTCCCGGCTACGGCGCCGACGCGCTGCGCTTTACCTTTGCGTCACTCGCCAGCTTGGGCCGCAGCATCAACTTTGACAGCAAGCGCTGCGAGGGCTACCGCAACTTTTGCAACAAGCTGTGGAACGCCACGCGCTTTGTGCTGATGAACTGCGAAGGCCAGGACTGCGGCCTCAAAGAGCACACCAAGGCCGAGTGCCAGCCGGGCGGCCCGGCCCACGGTTACATGAGTTTCTCCCAGGCCGACCGCTGGATTGCTTCCCGTCTGCAGCGCACCGAAGCCGAAGTGGCCAAAGGCTTTGCCGAGTTCCGCCTAGACAACGTGGCCGGTGCCATTTATCAGTTTGTGTGGGATGAGTTTTGCGACTGGTACCTGGAAATTGCCAAGGTGCAAATTCAAACCGGCGACGCCTCGCAGCAGCGCGCCACGCGCCGCACGCTGATTCGCACGCTGGAAGCCATCTTGCGCTTGGCCCACCCTTTGACGCCCTTCATCACCGAAGAGCTCTGGCAAAAGGTCGCGCCCGTGGCAGGGCTGGCTGGCCCCTTCATTGGCCAGGCCCGCTACCCGGTGGCGCAGCTGCAAAAAATCGACGAGCAGGCCGAAGCCCATGTGGCCCAACTCAAATCCTTGGTGGACGCCTGCCGCAACCTGCGCGGCGAAATGAACGTGTCGCCCGCCGCCCGCTTGCCGCTCTATGTGGTGGGGGAGCAGGCCTTCATGGGGCAGGTCGCGCCCGTGCTCAAGGCTCTCGCCAAGCTCAGCGAGCTCAAGGTGTTTGACGACGAGGCCAGCTGGGCACAAGCCGCTCAGTCCGCGCCCGTGGCCGTGGTGGGCGAGGCCAGGCTGTGCTTGTTTGTGGAAGTGGACGTGGCGGCTGAAAAAGCGCGCTTGTCCAAAGAGACCGCTCGCCTGGAGGGCGAAATTCTCAAAGCCCAAGGCAAGCTGGGCAACGAAGCTTTTGTGGCCAAAGCCCCGCCTGCCGTGCTGGAGCAGGAGCGAAAGCGCCTGGCCGACTTTTCATCGACCTTACTCAAACTGCAGGAACAATTGGCCCGCCTGGGCTGAGCACAGCGTCAGACTGCACCTTTTTTGCCCGGCGGTGCAGGCTGATGAGCTTGGTTTGGAGGCCTCATGTGCTATTTTGCTGAGGCCCGTTCAATCACTTGCCAATAAAGAGACCCTCATGAATTCACCCGTGAAAATCGCCGTCTTCCCCGTGGCCGGCCTGGGCACGCGCTTTTTGCCCGCCACCAAGGCCCAGCCCAAAGAGATGCTGCCCGTGGTGGACAAGCCGCTGATCCAGTACGCCGTGGAAGAGGCCTACGCCGCGGGCATACGCCACATGGTGTTTGTCACGGGCCGCAGCAAGCGCGCCATTGAGGACCACTTTGACACGGCTTACGAGCTGGAAAACGAGCTCGAAGCCGCTGGCAAGCACAACCTGCTGGCGCTGCTGCGCTCGGTCAAGATGGAAGACATGCATTTTTCCTACGTGCGCCAAAACCGCATGTTGGGCCTGGGCCACGCCGTGCTGTGCGCCGAGCATGTGGTCTCCAACAAGCCTTTTGCCGTGCTGTTGGCCGACGATTTGATGGTGGGCCAGCCGCCCGTGCTGGCGCAAATGACCGAGCAGTTCGCCCACCTGGGCCGCTCGGTGGTGGCCGTGCAGGAGGTGCCTCCCGAGCACACCCGGCGCTACGGCATCGTGGCTGGCCGCGAGATTCAACCGGGGCTGATTCAGATGGAGCGCATTGTTGAAAAACCCGCGCCCGAGCTGGCCCCCTCGCACATGGGTGTGGCCGGCCGCTACGTGCTCACGCCGTCCATCTTCAAGCACCTGCGCCAGCTCACAGGCGGCGTGGGCGGTGAAATTCAGCTGACCGACGGCATTGCCGGCCTCATCAAAGACGAAGCGGTGTACGCCTTCCAGTACAAAGGCAAGCGCTACGACTGCGGCAGCAAAGAAGGCTTTTTAGAGGCCACGGTCGAGCTGGCCTTGGAGCACCCCGAGGTGGGCGCCCATTTCCGCCATTACCTGCAGCAGCTGCAGATCAACGACATTCGCCCAGGCGGTGCGCTGCGCGCGGTTGCCTGAAAAGCGTGCGCCCTCAGCGGCGCTTTAAGACGTGGACGAACTCGGCGCCTGCCGCCTCTTGGCTCACCAGTTCATGGCCGGTTTGCTTGGCAAAGGCCAAAAAGTCGCGGGTGGAGCCCGGGTCGGTGGACAAGACCTTGAGCACCTCGCCGCTGGCCATCTCGGCCAGGGCTTTTTTGGCCTTCAAAATGGGCAGCGGGCAGTTCAGTCCGCGGGTATCGAGTTCAGTGGTGTGGACAGTCATGTTTGTGTGCTCTGCGCTTGGCTCAGGGCTTCTCGTTCTTCCCAGCTCATGTAGCTGGGCTCTATACCTATGGTGCGCAGCCAGTCGGCCAGCGCATGGCCGGTGCCGGCGGGCCAGCAAATCAAGTCTTCGGGCGCGTACATTTTGTACTCGGCCAGCTCAGGCGAGAGGCTGACTTCCCCAATGGCGGACGCATGGTAGGCGATGATGACTTGGTTCATGCGCTTGAAATCGTAGACCCCCACCAACTTGAGGGATTGAACCTCCAGGTTGGTTTCTTCCTTGATCTCGCGGGCAATGCCTTCCTCGGGGGTCTCGCCCGCCTCCATGAAGCCCGTGATCAGCGCAAAGCGCCGCCCTGTCCAGGCGGCATTGCGCGCCAAGAGCACCTTGTCGCCCACCTGCACAATGCCCGCAAGCACCGGCGTGGGGTTGTTCCAGTGCGTGTACGCGCAGGCCGTGCAGCGCAGGCGCGACTTGTCGCCCCCGTCCTCGGCCAGGGTTTGCCAAGCCAGGGCACTGGCGCACAGGGGACAAAAACGAAATTCCATGACTCAGTCCTTCACGCTGGAAACACACCGGTGGACAGGTAGCGGTCGCCCCGGTCACAAACAATAAAAACAATCACCGCATCGCGCTCGCGCTGGGCGATCTCTTGCGCCACCCAGCAGGCGCCGGCCGCCGAGATGCCAGCAAAAATGCCCTCTTCACGGGCCATGCGCCTGCACATGTCTTCAGCGTCTTGCTGGCTCACATACACCAGCTCGTCCACATGGCTGGGGTCGTAAATTTTAGGCAGGTACTCCTGCGGCCACTTGCGTATGCCGGGAATGCGCGAACCCTCGCTGGGTTGCGCGCCCACGATGCGGATGGCCGGGTTCTTTTCCTTGAGGTAGCGCGAGACCCCGGTGATGGTGCCCGTGGTGCCCATGGCGCTCACAAAGTGCGTGACTCGGCCGTCGGTGTCCTTCCAAATTTCAGGGCCTGTGGTCTCGTAATGGATGCGCGGGTTGTCGGCGTTGGCAAACTGGTCCAGCACCAGGCCCTGGCCCTCGGCCTGCATCTTGCCCGCCAAATCCCGCGCATGCTCCATGCCGCCCGACTTGGGCGTGAGGATGAGCTCAGCGCCAAACGCCTTCATGGTTTGCGCCCGCTCAATGGACAAGTCCTCAGGCATGATGAGCACCATGCGGTAGCCCTTGATGGCCGCCGCCATGGCCAGCGCAATGCCAGTGTTGCCCGAGGTGGCCTCAATCAGCGTGTCGCCCGGCTGGATGTCGCCGCGCTCCTCGGCCCGCACAATCATGGACAGGGCCGGTCTGTCTTTGACCGAGCCTGCCGGGTTGTTGCCCTCCAACTTGCCCAGCACCACATTGCCGCGCGCCGCATTATCTTGAGCGCCTATGCGCTGCAGGGCCACCAGCGGCGTTTTGCCGATGACGTCTTCAATGGTCTGAAATTTCATACCCTGCACTGTGCCATAATTTCGGTCTTTCCCAGATCCCGCCCGGGTGGTGAAATTGGTAGACGCAGGGGACTCAAAATCCCCCGCCGCAAGGCGTGCCGGTTCGATTCCGGCCCCGGGCACCAGCTAAGGAAACCCAGCACCTGTGCGGGTTCCAGGCGAACCAAGGCCAACCTTTGCGGGTTGGCCTTTTTTCTTGGCCCTCCCCATGGGGTCAACATGCAGGTGCTGAACATTGCTCATGGTGTCGCATCACGGCCTAGGCGCCGCTGTGTGCGTGGGCAAAAATTCTTCCCTGTCACGGGCATGACGGTGGCCGAAGTGGACATGCTCATGCATCGCTCGACCATATTGGGAATGAACGCGGACAACCATCGCCGCCACTTGCTCAAGGTGATTGAAGCTGGATACGATAGGCTGTATGCGCTCAAGCTAGATCGAAATCTAGTGAAAATAAGATGCTTTTTAATTTTGGAGGTCTACGCTCTGACGGATGACGGCGCGCGGCAAGCGGACCATTTAGATTGAATTGAGAACAAGAATATCTGTCTGTCTCATCTATAGATTTAGGGGATGGGAAGAGGATTGGGCTGAGCTGATCAAAAGCAGACCATCATTTACATTGATTTCTAGCAAAGGGCAGGTATGGCTTACAGTGGTATAACCCCTAATGAACGGACCAATAATATCTCCGAAGAAGAGGGTCAATTTTTTGCCTTGGTCCACAACAAAGCCAGTTTTAAGCTTCTGGCCGGTAGCCATAAAACGCAGATTAATCTTTCGTTTGTGGGCGACTCGGGGCTGACCTTGGACCTGACCCTCAATGGGCTGTTTCAAATCGCCAATGGTGCTACCACTTTGGCCGACGTGCTGGGCAAGATCACTCAATCTACACTTTCTTATCAAGGTGTGACGGCCACCCAACACAGCTACAGCCTAGGCTACGACTTGGCATTTTTAGACACGCCAAATAATTGGGTTTATAAATTGTCGTTGATGGCTGGTGATGACTCTTTCACGGGCAGCCATACCTTAGCAAAGGATGACGTCTTTCAGGGCATGAGTGGCAATGACACACTGACCGGCAACAAAGGGAATGACTATTTTGATGGTGGTACTGGCTTGGATACCCTGGTGTTTTCAGGCCAAGCGAGCGAATACACCATCGACTGGAAAGCCATGGTCGCCAATCCCATTTTGGGCGGGACGACACAACTGGGCGTCAAGGTGACTGACAAAACCGCCAACCGTGATGGCGTCGACCAAGCCATCGGTGTGGAATACCTGAAATTCTCTGACGCCACCTTGGAAGTGGGTGAACATACAGCGCCTGTTGGCGTCAGTAAATTGTATTTGGGGCCCAATGGGCATTGGTATGGTGTGGTATCACAAAACAGCATGTCCATTGGCGAGGCACTGTTGGACGCGCAGGGCAGGTCTGTGAACTCGAGCCAAGGCTATGTGGCCACCATCGCCAATGCGACGGAAAACGAATTTGTCAAAACGGTATTGGTGGCTGAGGCGGCCAATTTCAATGGCATCTTGTTGCTGGGTGGCACAGACAGGGTCTTAGAAAACGATTGGCGCTGGTTGGACGGCCCAGAAAAAAACACGTCGACCAACTTTGTCAATTGGGACCCCGCATCTGATGAACCCAACCATGTTTACGGTGGGATCAAAGAGGATTACTTGGCCATCAATGGCAATGGCTTGTGGGTCGATATCCCCTCAGGTAATTACCCCAATGTGGGGGGCTATGTGATTGAGTTCAGCAACGGCCCCTCAGTAAGTTATTCCAATGAGTGGGTGCGCTTTGTGGGGGCTGCTGGCGATGACCGTGTTTACGCCATCAATCGGAGCAGCGATGGCGTTCTGTGGGGATCTGGCACCACGTCGGGTTCAGTAGGGGCTAATGTCAGCCTAGGGCAAGAGGATTACATCCTTGTGAAATTGGACGCCGGTGGCAACCCTCTTTTGACCACACAAAATGGCAGCTTGCATGGTGGCGTTGATGAGTCGTTTGCCAGCGCCATAGATGCCAGCGGCAACGTGTATGTCACTGGTTATGGTGGCCAATTTCCCAATCTGGTTCATGAGGGCGTGATTGACGCCTATGTTGCCAAATACACACCCCCGGGCCAGTTGTCTTGGATCAAGTCATTTGGTGGAGTTTGGGCAGATACCGGGCGCGCTATTGCGATTGGTGGCAATGGAAATATTTATATCACCGGCTCGAGCGATGACTCCTACACCGGCCATGACTCCACGATGGACCCGAATTCG
>CANHKH010000214.1 GCA_947460165.1 Comamonadaceae bacterium | reverse complement strand
GCCGGTTTTTTCGCCACACACCATGCCCCACGTTTATGTCTCCAATGCCGACAGCGGCGACATCACGGTCTTGCACATGGCCGCAGGAGGTGATTTGACGCTGCAAAGCCGCCTGGAACTGGGCGGCAGACTCATGCCCATGGCGCTGCATCCATCGCGCCGCGTTTTGGTGGTGGCCAGGCGCAGCCCGCCCATGGCCGCACTCTGCCTGGCCGTGGACCCGGCCACGGGCGAGTTGCAGCGCCTGGCCGAGACGCCCCTGCCTGCCAGCATGGCTTACCTCAGCATGGACCTCTCTGGGCGCTGGTTGCTGGCCGCGTCTTACCCGGACCACCTGCTCACGGTCAGCCCCATGCACGAGGATGGCCGCGTGGGCGCCGTGACCCAGGTGCTGCCCACCGGTCCCCATGCCCACGCCATCATGCTGGCGCCGTCCGGCCGGCATGTGCTGGCCACCGCCTTGGGTGCCGATCTGCTCATGGTCTTGGACTGGGATGCAGACACCGGCCAGCTCCGCCCCGCTCAGCATTGGCAGGCCCGTCCCGGTGCGGGTCCCCGCCACTTTCGCTTTGACCCGCCTGGCCGCTGTGTGTACCTGCTCAATGAACTGGACGGCAGCCTCGACGTGCTCAGCTGGAACCCGGCGCAAGGCCGCCTGAGCCACCTGCAAACGGTGAACACCTTGCCGCCCGGTTTCACAGGCCAGCCTTGGGCTGCAGACCTGCACCTCACGCCCGACGGACGGCAGCTCTACAGCAGCGAACGCCGCAGCAGCACCCTGGCACATTTTGCGGTGGACCCGGACACCGGCTTGCTCAGTGCCCAGGGACACACCCCGGTGGAGTCGCAGCCCCGTGGCTTTGCCATCGACCCTGCGGGCCGGCAGCTGTTGGTGGTGGGCGAGCTCTCGCAGCACCTCAGCCGCCTGTCCATCCACCCGGACAGCGGACAATTGACATTTGAGCAACGCATTCCCGTGGGGCAAGGCCCCAACTGGGTGGAAATCCTGCCATGACCACCGCTCTTGATTCTGCGCCCCCATCACCTGCACCCTGCGTGCTTCGCATGCACGCGCACGACAACGTGGCCATCGTCGCCAACGAGGGCGGCCTGCCTGCGGGCACCGTGTTGCCCGAGGGTGTGCCTGGTGCGGGCGTGGTTTTGCCAGGCAAAGTGCCCCAAGGCCACAAGCTGGCGCTGAGGGACATTGCCGCAGGTGAGGCGGTGCGGCGCTATAACGTGCCCATTGGCTACGCCCTGCAGGGCATTCCCGCGGGCAGCTGGGTGCACGAGCGCCTGCTGCAGATGCCCGCGGCCCGCCAGCTTGAGGGCCTGCCCATGGCCACTGTCCAGGCGCCACCCATGGCCCCCTTGGAGGGCTACACCTTTGAAGGCTTTCGCAACGCCGACGGCTCGGTGGGCACGCGCAACATCTTGGCCATCACCACCACGGTGCAATGCGTGGCGGGCGTGGTGGCGCAGGCGGTGGCCCGCATCAAGGCCGAGCTGCTGCCGCTTTTTCCCCACGTGGATGAGGTGGTGGGTCTGGAGCACAGCTACGGCTGCGGCGTGGCCATTGACGCGCCCGACGCCATCATTCCCATTCGCACGCTCAGGCACATCAGCCTGAACCCCAACTTTGGCGGCGAGCTCATGGTGGTCAGCTTGGGTTGTGAAAAGCTGCAGCCCGAGCGCTTGTTGCCGCCTGGCAGCATCCCCTTGGCCGATGGCCGCAGCCCAGAGCTGCACACCGTGTGTTTGCAAGACGCGCAGCATGTGGGTTTCATGTCCATGCTGGACCACATCGTCCAAAGTGCCAGGCCACACCTGGAGCGGCTCAACGCCAGGCGCCGCGAAACCGTGCCTGCCAGCGCCTTGGTGGTGGGCGTGCAGTGCGGCGGCAGCGATGCGTTTTCAGGCGTCACCGCCAACCCGGCGGTGGGCTTTGCCGCCGACCTCTTGGTGCGTGCGGGCGCCACCGTGATGTTCTCGGAAAACACCGAGGTGCGCGACGCGGTCGATCAGCTCACCAGCCGCGCCGCCACCCCTGAGGTGGCCCAGGCCATCGTCCGCGAGCTCGGCTGGTACGACCGCTACTTGGCGCGCGGCCAGGTGGACCGCAGCGCCAACACCACGCCGGGCAACAAGGCCGGGGGCTTGTCCAACATCGTTGAAAAAGCCATGGGCTCCATTGTCAAAAGTGGCAGCGCCCCGATTGCCCATGTGCTGGCGCCCGGTGAGAAATTGCGGCCAGACCAAAAAGGCCTGGTGTTTGCCGCCACCCCGGCCAGTGACTTTATTTGCGGCACGCTGCAATTGGCAGCAGGCATGAATGTGCATGTGTTCACCACAGGCCGCGGCACGCCCTACGGCCTGGCCGAATGCCCGGTGCTCAAGGTTGCCACGCGCAGCGAGTTGGCCCGCCGCTGGCACGACCTGATGGACATCAACGCCGGCCGCATTGCCGACGGCCAGGCCAGCATCGAGGACATGGGCTGGGAGCTCTTCCGCTGCCTGCTGGAGGTGGCCAGTGGCCGGCAAAAAACCTGGGCCGAACGCTGGCAGCTGCACAACGCTTTGGTGCTGTTCAACCCCGCGCCCATCACCTGATGGCGCTGGAGTCGGCGCGCTTTGCAGGCCAGGTGGCGCACCGCGAGGTGGGGCTGTACGTGATTCAAAGCCAGGCCTTGCAGGTGGCCATTTGCAACCATGGTGCGCGGGTCTTGCAAGTCATCACGCCCGACCGCGACGGCACTCCGCAAGACGTGGTGCTGGGCTTTGACAGCCTGCCGCAGCTGCTCAGTGGCATGCCCTCCATGGGCGCCTTCATTGGCCGCTTTGCCAACCGCATCGCGAAGGCTCGGTTTGTCGTGGATGGACACCCGCACCGCTTGCCTGCCAACGACGGCGTGAACTGCCTGCATGGTGGTCCTGCAGGCAGCCGCTTTCAGGTGTTTGAGCTGCTGGCCCACACGCCGAATCAGCTCAGCCTGGGCTGGACTTTTGAAGAGGCCGATGACGGCTTTCCGGGGGACGTGCGGCTGGAGTTGCATTACCGTGTGGAAGGCAGTGCTTTGCGCATAGACCACACGGCCCGTGTCAGTCGGGCGGCCACGCCCTTGAACTTCACCAGCCACGCTTTTTTCAACCTCGAAGGGCAGGGCGCTCAGGACGTGCTGGACCACGAGCTGCAATTGGCAGCCGACCGCTTTTTGCCCGTGAACAGGGGCCGCATTCCAACCGGTCAGTTGCTGCCAGTAGAGGGTACAGCCTTTGACTTTGGCCGCCCCCGCCGTTTGCGCGAGGCCCTGGCCCAAGGCCATGCCCAGCTCAGCGTGGGCGGGCCTGCAGGTTTTGACCATTGCATGGTCGATGGACGGAGCGACTGGCGCTGCCAAGCCCGGGTTTGGGCCGCGCGCACGGGCATTGCCATGGAGGTGTGGTCTGACGCGCCTGGCCTGCAGCTCTACAGCGCCGCTCCCATGGACGGCAGCTTGCCCCGCCACGCGGGCAAAGGCGGCCGCGCCTACGGTCCCTCGGCCGGTCTGTGCCTGGAGCCCCAGGGCTTGCCGGATGCGCCCAACCAACCTGGCTTCCCGCGCGCTGTGTTCGAGCCCGGCGAGGTGGTGCACGGCCGCATGGCTTACTGCTTCAGCGCTGCGTCAGCGTCTGCCACGGCAGAGCAGGTCTTCTTTGGGTAGGCGCTGGAGGCCAGCGCCAACAGGGCAGAAGGCGGCCTGTCTTTGTGGGAGCTGGCCTGCCAGCGATTCTTGCGGGTCAACGGGCATCAGCCCAGGAAAAAATCGTGGCCAGACCAGCGCCTGCCCATCTCCCACCGACCACGCCTCAGCACAAAAGACGCTGCACCAATTTTTGCAGCGCATGGTCCACCGTGGCCTGCCTGACCGCCGCCCGGTCGCCCGCAAACACCTGGCGCTCTGACCACAGTCCTTGGGGCGTGGCCCAGGCCAGCCACACCGTGCCCACGGGTTTGCTGGCACTGCCGCCGCCAGGGCCGGCCACGCCGGTGACCGCCACCGCCACCTGTGCCCGTGAATGCGCCAAGGCGCCTGTGGCCATGGCGCGCGCCACGGCTTCGCTGACGGCGCCGTGCTGCGCAATCAGCTCGGCGGGAACGCCCAGCAGCTCGGTTTTGGCCTCGTTGGAGTAGGTGACCAGGCCGCGCTCAAACCACGCGCTGGAGCCGGCCAGGTCGGTGCAGGCCGCCGCAATCAAGCCGCCCGTGCAGCTCTCGGCGGTGGCCATCATCCAGGAGCGTGCCAGCAGCTGCTGGGCCAAGAGGGGTAAAGCGGTGTTCATGAGCGAATAAAAACCCAAAAAGCCAACACCAGCAAGGTGCAAAAAGCGGCCAGCACATCATCGAACATGATGCCAAAGCCGCCGCGTGCGCCAAAGCCCTTGAAGTGCCGGTCGGCCCAGGCCATGGGGCCGGGCTTGGCCGCGTCAAAAAAACGAAACAGCGCAAAGGCCGCCAGCTGCATGCCAATGCCTGCAGGCAGCACCAGCCAGAGCACCAGCCAAAAAGCCACCACCTCGTCCCAGACGATGTGGCCTGAATCGGCCACGCCCATGTGCTCGGCAGTGACTGTGCACGCCCACCAGCCCACCAGCGCCGACAAGGCAATCACCAGGCCCAAGCCGGTCTCTGTCAGCCAGATTTGCATCACCAAAAAAGCCAGCCAGGCCCACAGCGTGCCCACGGTGCCGGGCGCCAGCCGGCCCAGGCCTGAGCCAAAACCCAGGGCAATCACGTGCGCAGGGTGGGCCAGCATGAAGCGCAGGCTCGGGCGAATCACAGGCGCAGGCCGCACTGGAGGGTCAGTAGCAAGAGACATCATGGGTGGGCAAAGTGATCGTAGGAGGCAAAGTTCAAGGGCAGGGGCTGCTGCCCCGCATCGAGCAGGCGCAGGCCGGGTTCGGCTTCAATGCGGCCCACCCGCGTGACCGGGGTGTTGGTGTGGCGGCCCGCTTGCAGCACGGCCTGGTGCGCCTCTGGCGGGGCAGTGAAGCACAGCTCGTAGTCGTCGCCCCCGGTGAGCACAGGGGCCAGTGCCGTGCTGCCCAGCGCCGGCCAGTCGGGGTGGTGCTGCGCGGCCAACACACCGGCGGCCAAGTCGGCCTGCACGCTGGCGCCCACGCCCGAGGCCTTGAGCACATGGCGCAAGTCGCCCATCAGCCCGTCGCTCAGGTCAATGGCCGCATGCGCGATGCCGCGCAAAGCCAGCCCCAGCGCCACCCTGGGCGTGGGCCGCTCCAGGCGCTGCCTGGTCTGCGCCAGCAAGGCCGCAGACAAAGGCAAGCGACCCAACAGGCCTTGCAGCGCCAGGTGCGCGTCACCCAAGCTGCCGCTGACCCACAGCTCGTCGCCGATTTTGGCGCGGCTGCGCAGCAGTGGCTGGCCCTCGGTTTCACCAAAGACCGTGATGCAGATGTTCAGCGGCCCTTGCGTGGTGTCACCGCCTATGAGCTCGCAGCCGTGCGCGTCGGCCAGTGCCCACAGGCCGCGAGAGAAGTTGGCCAGCCAGGGCTCGTCCACCTGCGGCAAAGACAGCGCCAGGGTAAAAGCCAGCGGCCGCGCGCCGCAAGCGGCCAAGTCGCTCAGGTTCACGGCCAAGGCCTTGTGGCCCAGGCTTTCGGGATTCACGTCGGCAAAAAAATGTCGGCCTGCCACCAGCATGTCGCTGGAAATCGCCATCTGCGTGCCGGGGCGGGGCTGCAGCAGCGCGCAATCGTCGCCCACGCCCAGCAGGGCGCGCTGGGCTGGGCGAGTGAAATAGCGCGCAATCAGGTCGAACTCGCCCATGCGTGCGCGCTTCAGTGCAGCAAGCGCGCAGGCGCTGCGCCGTGCGAGGCTTCAAGCACAAAAAGGGCGATGGGGGCCTCAAAGCGGCTGCCGTCTTCGGCCACGCAAAAGTAGCTGCCGTGCATGGTGCCGCTGGGGGTGCGCAAGCGGCAGGCGCTGGTGTATTGAAAGGACTCGCCTGGGCGCAGCAAGGGTTGCTGGCCGACCACACCCAGGCCCTTGACCTCTTCATTCATGCCGTTGGCGTCCACGATGACCCAGTGCCGCGAGATCAGCTGCGCCGCCACCTCACCGGTGTTGGTGACCGTGACGGTGTAGGCAAAGGCAAACACGCCCTCGTGCGGCATGGATTG
>CANHKH010000213.1 GCA_947460165.1 Comamonadaceae bacterium | reverse complement strand
GCGTCACCTTGGACAGCGCCAACGACTTTGGCGGCGCGCTGTCCATCAACGCTTCGAGCGCAGCGGTCAAGGACAGCAATGCGCTGGACCTGGGCGCGATCACGCTCAGCGGGGACCTCACGGTCACCGCAGGTGGCGCGCTCTCAGGCAGCGGCGTGCTCAGCGTGGGCGGTCAGACCCGCATCAGTGCAAGCGGCCAGAGCGTGGTGCTCGACCGTGCCAATGATTTTGGTGGTGCGGTGAGCCTCAGTGCCGCCAGCGCGTCTATCAAAGATGTCAATGCCCTCGACTTGGCTGGGATCACCGTTAGCGGCGACCTGACGATCACTGTCGGTGGTGCACTCAGCGACAGTGGCGTGCTCAGCGTGGGCGGGCAGACCCGCATCAGCGCGGCCGGCCAGAGCGTCAGACTGGACAGCAGCAACAACTTCGGTGGCGCGGTCAGCCTCCGTGCGGCCAGTGCGTCTGTCACAGATGTGAATGCGCTCGACCTGGGCACAGTCACGGTGGCTGGCGACCTCGCGGTCACGGCCGCTGGCGCGGTGACCGACAGCGGCGTGCTCAGCGTGGGCGGTCAGACATCCATCACCGCAGCAGGGCAGTCCATCATCTTGGATCAGGCCCATGCTTTTGGTGACGCGGTTCATTTGAGGGCTGCTCAGCTGGAGATAAGCCGCAGCGATAGCTTGCGCTTGCCGCAGGGCTCGCTCCTGCAAGCCCCATCTGGCTCCATCTTGCTGCGCGCCGCCTCCGATGTGTGGACCTCTGGCCTGAGTTTGAGCGCGGTCAATGTGCTCCTTGATGCAGGCCAAGCGATCAAGGCGGAGGACCGGGAGGATGCTCAGCCCTTGAGCTTCGATGGAGCTTTGCGTCTGCAGGCACGCACCGGCATCGGTGGCTTTGGCTTCCAGCGGGTAGTGCTCGATCAACTCGGATCGGGCAGCAGCCTCAGTGGCTTGAACAGCGTCAGTGGTGATGTGGTCATTGCCGGTCAGCGCGGCCTGACCCTGTCTGCGCAGAGTGTGGTGTCGAACTCCGACGGTTGGATGGTGCTGCTGGGTGGTCGGGGTGCCATTGAGGAGCAGGGCCAGCTCATCGTGAGGCCCAACCTTGTCAGGGCCACCGGCATCACCTGGTTGGATCGCAGCCAGATCGACACCTCGCTGCTGCTGTCGGCTGCGCTCAAGAGCGGTGCGCTGCTGGCGCAGCCGAGCTCGCCGCTTGAGCGGATGAATCAGTTGCTGACCCAGGGCTGGGTTCAGTCCAGTCAGCCTCAGGAGGCGCTGGACCGCTCTGCCCAGGTGCTGACAACCGAGTCGCGCCATGGCCTCCATGTGGGGACCTTCACTCAGGCGCCAGTGGCCAGTCTCAGCGTGATGGCCCAGCCCAAATCCAGCAGCCAGTTGATGGACATGGCCATGACCTTGACCCGCCAGGGCAGCAACCCCTTGCCCGGTGATGCAGAAAGCATCAGCGGCTGGGTGGTGCGCACCACCCAGCCGGCCGGCGAGGCGGGCCGGGAGGCGCCTGTGCCTCGCTTTGAATCTGCTCCACCAGCAGCGCCTGGCAACATACCTGGCAACGCACCTGCCGCAGACACCCGGCCCGCACCCAGCACCGAGGCTGACAAGCCCGCCGAGCCCACCAAGGTGGCGCCCGACGCGCCAGCGACCACGCCCAATTCCGATGTGCGCTGGTTGTTGCCACAGGATGAGCTGCTGAGCTGGGTCTCGGACACTGTGCAGGTGGGTGCCCAGACCCAGGTTCAGGGCAGCGTTTTGTCGGGACTCAAGAGTGCCGCGCTCAAACTCAGTCAGTGGCTGGGTTGGTCAGATGCACCTGCGGCGCAGCCCCCTGCGGCTGAGGCAGACCCGGGCGCTGTTCAGGGACGGGATCAGACCTGATGCAAGGCCCCAGTGAGCTTCACGCAGCCAGTGTCACACTTCAGAGGCGTGCGGTGGCCGCCATGGATGACTGCTTTACGCTCCTGGCGGCCGTCGGCATCCTCCTGCGCAAGGTCGGTTAATCTCAATCCAGATTCAACCTGGAGAACACGCATGACCCTCAAGAACAAGTCCATCCTCATCACGGGTGCCGCATCGGGTATAGGCAAGGCCTGCGCCGAATTGTTTGCACGCGAAGGTGCAAGTTTGGTGCTGGCCGACAGAGATGAGGCGGCGTTGCAAGCGCTGAGCGCCTCGCTGCGCAACCAAGCGCCCTCTGTGCAGAGCATGGCCTTTGATGTGGGCGATTCCAGCCAATGCCGTGCCTTGATGGACTTCACATTGGCGCAGCATGGGCGCATTGATGCGCTGATCCACTCGGCCGGGATTTGCTTGGCTTGCCCCTTGCTGGAGATGACTGACGAGCAATGGCGCGAGACCTTGCGGGTGAATTTGGACGGCAGTTTTTTCATCACCCGCGAAGCGGCCAAAGCCATGGTGGCCCAGCAAAGCGGCACCATGGTCTTGCTCACCTCTGACCGTGGTTTGTACGGCAGCCAAGCCTATGCCCACTACGCGGCCTCCAAAGGCGGCATGATCGCGCTGACCAAAAGCCTGGCCTTGAGCTTGGGCAAATACGGGATCACCGTCAACGGCTTGAACCCCGGCATGACAGACACCCCCTTGGCGCGTGACGCCATCTCCCACCTGTGGGACGAAAAAATGGCCCTGGACGTGCTGGGCAGCGCCAACTTGCCCGAGCAAGCGGCGCAAACCTTGTTGTACTTGGCGGGCGTGGGTGCCAGCTTCACCACCGGGCAAATTCTGGGCACCCGTTTGCGCCACGGTCAATAAGCGCCTCACCCCACACCTCACCCAAACACAGTTCAGGGCGAAATCAGCATGGCCACGGGTGTGCTGGGTGGCCGCCAGCGGTAGCTGGCGTCCAGCACGTCTTTGTCGGGCGCGTGCTGGGCCCAAGAGATGTCCAGCAGGTTCATCACGCTGTGCGCCAGCCAGTCGGCGCGCACGGGCCGCTGCACATAGTCGGGGGGCAAGCCTTGCAGGCCGTGGCCCCACATCAGCAGGGGAATGCGGTAGCCCTCGGCGGTGTGCATGCTGTGGCCGGCGCGGTTGCCGCTGCTGCCCACGTCTTGGCCGTGGTCTGAAAAGTACACCCACGATGCCGCTTGGCCACCGAGTTGTCGCGTCAGGGCCAAGGTCTGGGCCACCACGGTGTCGTGGTAGGCCAGGGCCGAGTCGTAGTCGTTGCGCAGCTGGCGCACCCAGCTGGGCCGGCCCTGCGCTTTGAGGCCCTCGTACACCCCGTCTTTGACGCCACTGAAGGCGGCCTCGCCTGGCACATGCCTGCGCTTGTAGTCGGGGTGCGCGCCTATGAGGTGCAGCACAATCAATTTGCGCGGCGCGGCGTTGCGCAAGGCCTGCTCCAACATGGGCAAGCTGGTGTGGTCCAGCGAATGGCTGCCCCGCCCCGGCCTGTGGTTGATCATGTGCGCATGGTGTGCCAGGCGGGCGTGTTCTTGCTCTATGGCCACGTCGTCTTGGTTGCTGATCCACCACGTCTGGTAACCGGCGGCGGCCGCCAGCGCCAGCAGGTGCTGCTTTTGCCCCTCTGGGTGGCCGAAATAAAAAAAGTTTTGCAGTGCCGGCACCGTGGAGGCGTCCACCGACCAGGCGTGGCTGAACATCTTCAAACGCTCAGGATCGGCCGCGAGTTTTTGGTTCAGCGTGGGGCTGGTTTGGCGCGGATAGCCGTAAATGCCCAGGTGCTGGCGGTTGATGCTCTCGCTGATGACCAGCACCAGCGTGTCTGGGCTGCTGGGGCTGGCCACTGGGGACAGCAGCCGGGCCTGCTCGGTCAATTGGCGCCGGCTGTGGTCCAACTGGCCCCATTGCGCGCGCAAGGTCGTCACGGCCTCTGCCCAGTGGAACCAAAAATTCAAGGGATGCAGCCCGCGCCAGTGGGGACCCACCAAGGCGAGCACCAGAGTGGACAGCACCAGCCCCAGCACCAAGCCCTGCCAGGGCGCGTGTGCGGCGGTGGCCTGGGGCTGCTGCCACCAGGCCCGCAAACAAATCACCAACCAGGCCAGGCTGATGCCCAGCACCAGGGCCGTGCTCAAGGACCTCGGGCCATGCATTTGCAGGAACTCCCACACCTCACTGGACTGCGTGTTGGCCAGAGACGTCATGACCATGGCGCTGGAGGGGCTGGCGTCGTAGCTGTGGTGCAAGAAGCGGCGGATGTGGGCGTCCAGCATAAAAGCCATGGCCGTCAAGCCCGTCAAGAGGGCTTGCAAGGCCCGCAGGCCGCCATGGCGGCTGGGCCTGAGCAGCCACAGCCAAGCGCAGGCGGCCAGCAGCACCATTTGCAACAGCCGCCAGCCCTCAAAGCCGAACACCAAGGCTGCCGCCACCGGGAGGGTGGACAGCCAGGCGGGGGAGGGCCGCAGCCGGAGGATGTTCATGGGGGGTGAGCGGATGAGCTGTAAACGCGCATCTTATGAGGGCTGGCAAGACCTTTTGTGGGTCAGGGCAGGTCCATGGGTTGCCACGGACAGGGCCTGACGTGGCCCCGAGCGCGGTTGCACAGGCTCCTGGCCGATCAGCCAAATTTTGGGTTGCTCCATCACGCGCTGGATGAACGCGTTATCGCCCTGCAGGCGGGCATGGAAATCGGCGACGCTGTACAGCGCTGGGTTGATGGTGCGGCCCAGGGTGTGGGTGGCGCCTTCCACTGCTGCGAACACATCGCCATAGCCCAGCGTGTCGCTCACCACCAGCAAGTCCACGTCGCTTTCAGCCGTGTCCTGCTGCTTGGCAATGGAGCCAAACACAAACGCTTGACCAATCTGCGTCGCCAGTGGCGCCAGCGCTGCGCGCAGCACATCGGCCAGCCCCATCGTTTTGAGCACCAGCCCGCGCATCTCGGCAAACACGGGCGAGGCTGCATTCGCCTGAAAGTGCTTTTGGTTGCCCTGCTTGCGCACCGTGAGCAGGCCCGCATCGGCCAGATCGGTCAGTTCGCGCTGCACCGCACCCGAGCCAGACTGCACCAGGCCGATCAACTCATTGGTATAAAAGCTGCGGTCTGGCGCGCCAAACAGCACGCTCAGTACACGCTGACGCACTTTGGAGAAGAGGGCGTCAGCGATGACCGAGTGAGATGATGTGTGATTCATACCCATAATGGGTTTGACCATACCCTTTTTGGGTTTTACGTGGCGTGTTCATTTGACTGGGCAATGTCCGCTGCTCTCGCGATACGACCATTCTCACCTTGAAGGCGTTTGCCCCCGAATCGGTATTTGTAGGAGCCAAGCCTGCAAGCGAATCGTGCGGTTGAACAGGCATCACCGCAGGCCGCGAATCGCCGGCAGACTTGGCTCCCAATGGGACCCACATTCCGAGAAGGCGCTTGGCCCCGACCCTGAATTTGTAGCAGCCAGCCTGCTGGCGAATCGTGCCAATCCACAGCCATCACCGCAGGCCACGAATCGCCGGCAGGCTTGGTTCCCAAGGGGACACGTATCCCGAAGGAGCCTGCCCGGCAACCCTCAAGGCCTGGCGTGGCCCAAGGCGCGGTTGTAAAGGCTCAGGTCCAGGTACTTCTCGGGCGCAGGGGCTTGGCCGCCCCACTGGCCCATGATCTCGGCGCGCAGGCTGAGCACGTTTTTAAATCCCTCCATGTTGAAGGCGCAGTCCTTGGCCAGGCCGTGGCTGGGGGTGTTCAAGGCGGCGTAGGTTTGCTCGGCGGTGCGCTGGTTCAGCTTGAGCTCGCGCATCAACACTTGCAGGGTCAGGGTGCGCTGGGCTGGGTCTTGCGCGGCGCGGCAGCCTTCAATGTAGGCGGCCAGGTAGCGCTCCAGGGCAGAGGCGTTTTGCGCCGCCCAGGGCCGCATCACAAACACGCCTTGCGCTTGGTAGGGGCCAAACAGTTCTGCCGTGGTGCCCAGGCTCTTGGCGCCGCGCTCAATGGCCAAGAAATTCCAGGGCGGGTTCAGTATCGTGGCGGCACCAGCTGGCGTGTCCATGGACTTGGTGCGGGCCTCGGAGCCGCCCAGGGGGTCCAGCTTGTAATCTTGGTTTTCCTTGAGGCCAGCGTTCCTCAAAATTTTGCGGCCAATCAAGGCATAAGCCGTGTTGGGCGAATCCACCACATAGGTGCGCCCACGCAGGTCGCCAACCTTGTTGATCTCTTGGCGCACCAGCACATCGTTC
>CANHKH010000212.1 GCA_947460165.1 Comamonadaceae bacterium | reverse complement strand
CGTGTCAGCGGCCATGCTGCGGGCACGCACGCGCACCGGGCGCTGCGCCTGGGGCATGAAGGAGGCCATGTCGCCCAAGGGGGTGGGGCGGCGAGGGGGCTGGGTCAGGTTGGCCATGTCTGGTGGCTGGCTTGCTGGGAGGGCGATGCAGAGCTTTGGCTGAAATTCGCAAAAGTGTGACACTCTAGCGTCATTTGGCAGTTGCCGCCCATACTACGATAAGACCCATGAGTTTCACAAGCACCTCCCTGGGCGCGACGCCGCTGGCGCCCTTGCGCCAAGACCTGGGCCTGATTGGCCTGGTCGGCATGGCCCATTCGGTCAGCCATTTCAGCCAGCTTCTGCTGCCGCCGCTGTTTCCCTGGCTCAAAGAAGAATTTGCCGTCAGCTACGCGGAGCTGGGCTTTGTGCTCACGGTGTTTTTTGTGGTGTCTTGCGTGGTGCAGGCGCTGTCGGGCTTTTGGGTGGACCGCTTTGGCCCCCGGCCCGTGCTCTACGCGGGGCTGGCCTGCATTGCAGCCGCTTGCGCCGGCTACGCGGCGTCAAGCTCCTACTGGATGCTGACCTTTTTTGCCGGTGTCGCTGGCATTGGCAACGGGGTGTTTCATCCGGTGGACTACACCTTGCTCAACAACAAGGTCAGCCCCTCGCGGCTGGGCCATGCCTACAGCGCCCACGGCATCACGGGCACCCTGGGCTGGGCCGTGGCGCCGCTGCTCATGACGGGCGTGACCCTGGCTTATTCCTGGCGCACGGCGCTGGCTGTGGGCGGTTTGGTGGCGGTGGCGGTGCTGGTGGTGCTGCTGTTCAACCACGGCCGCTTGGCTTACACGCCGGTGGCAGCGGTCAAAAAGGCCGAGGGCGGCAGCATGGATTTCTTAAAAGAACCTGCCGTGTGGATGTGCTTTGCCTTTTTCTTCATGTTCGCCATGGTGCTGGGTGTGGTGCAAGCCTTTGCGCCTGGCGCCACGCGCGAGCTCCACGGGGTGGCGCTGGCCACCATGGCGCTGTGCCTGACCATTTACATGTGCGGCAGCGCAGGCGGCATGGTGCTGGGAGGCTTTCTCATCAAGGACCCCATGCGCTGCGAGCGGGTGGTGGCCGTGGGCTTTGCCTTTGCCGCCTGCGTGGCGGTGGCGCTCGCCCTGCTGCCCATGCCTGCCTGGCTGGTGCCGGTGATGTTTGGCCTCATGGGCTTTGCCTCGGGCACGGCCGGCCCTTCGCGAGACCTGCTGGTCAAGCAGTCCACCCCGCCTGGCGCCACCGGCCGGGTCTATGGCGTGGTGTATGGCGGGCTGGACGTGGGCCAAGCCCTTACGCCGCTGATTTTTGGTCTGCTGATGGACCATGGCCAATTCCGTGGCGTGTTGCTGGGCTTGGCGCTGGTGCAAGCGCTGTTGATCTTCAGCGCTTTCCGCGTGCGCAGCGTCGGGCGGCGCCAGCCGGTGGCTGCTTGATCATGGCCGTGTCGCCGTCTGCGCTGAGGCGGCTGCCATGAATGTGCTGCTGGTGGAAGATGAAGTCCGCATCGCCGACTTTGTGGTGCAGGGCTTTGCCGCTGCGGGCCACCAGGTCAGCTATAGCAGCGACGGTGAGCAGGCCTTGGCCCACCTGTTGCAACACCAACCCGACATCATGATTTTGGACCTCATGCTGCCTCTGAAAAGCGGCATAGAGGTGCTGCGCAGTGTGCGTGCCAGCGGGCGCGCATTGCCCGTGCTCATCCTGAGCGCCAAGGTCGAACTCGAAGACCGGCTCAAAGGCTTTGAGTTTGGCGCCGACGACTACGTGCCCAAGCCGTTTTACGTGGAGGAATTGATCGCCCGTGCGCAATTGCTGGTGGCGCGCCATGGCGGCGCCATGGAATCTACCGTGCAGGTGGGCCTGTTCAAGCTCGATCGCCTCAAGCGCGAGGTCTCCTGGCCTGAGGGGTCGGCCAGTTTGAGCTCGCGCGAATACAGCCTGCTGGAGCTGCTCATGCGCTCGCCTGGCACCTTGTTTTCCAGGCAGCAGATCTTGCAACAGGTCTGGGACATCAATTTCGACCCTCAAACCAATGTGGTCGATGTGTGCATTCAGCGCATCAAACGCAAGACCGCTGACGGCGCCCATGGGGTGATGATCGAGTCGGTGCGCGGCGTGGGCTACCGGCTCAAGGTGCACGACCTTGCTGGGTAAGTCCTTCAAGCTCTACATTCTTTTCCATCTGTTCATTGGCTTGGCCGTGATCGTCCTGGCCAACCGACAGATCGCTCAGTACTACTTGGGCCAACAACTGACCGATCGAGTGCGGCTGGAACTGGCCCAAGGCTTGGCCTATTGCGGCCAGTCGCTGCCAGACCAAGACAGTTACCTCAAATGCTTTGCCCTCATTGAAACCGACAGCTTGACGGCGGTGGTGGCCCACGAGCATGTGTATTGCCCACCGCTGGCTTCGCACTTGCCGCAGCCTGCGCCATGCCAGAGCCTGCGTGCCCAAGACAGGGTGTGGCTGCCATCAGCCGCTGCAGGGCTGCCCATTGAAAGCGCTCAGGCCACGCTAGAGCAGCAGCTGTGGTTTGCCGCCCGTCACGCCAGTCAGCCCCAAGGCCAAATGTTGCTGGTGGGCCACAGTCACTCGCAAAACATCCAGGAGCAAGTCTGGGCCTTGCGTGACCGCAACTTGATTTTTGTGCTGCCGTTTATTTTTTCTGCGCTTTTGCTGGTGGCCCTCTACGTGGCTTTTGTGGCCTTGCAACCGCTGCGGCAGCTTGAAAAATACATGCTCGTTCTGGACTCGAGCAACCTGCAGGGCACGGGCCAGCCGCAGCCTCAGTTTTTGGAGTTTCGGCGTTTTCTGTTGATTTTTCAGGACCTGCGCCTGCGCTTGGATGACAGCCTGGGGCGCGCACGTCGCTTTGCAGGCGATGCCTCGCACGAACTGCGCACCCCTTTGACCATTTTGCGTGGCCACTGCGAACAATTGATACGGCGCTTGCCCTTGGGCTCTGACACTCAAGTTCAAGCTCGGGTCATAGGCGATGAGGTCGAGCGCTTGATCACCATTGTTGAAAAGCTGCTGCTGCTCTCACGGGCCGATGCCAACAGTTTGAAACCTCACATGCAAGCGCTGAACCTGAGCGAGACACTCGAGCAGATGATGGGCGACAGCGACTCGGCCTCCTCGGCTTTGGAGCTGCGCACGCAGATTGCGCCTGGCATTGTGTGGCATTGCGACCGGGCTTTGGTCATGCAAATGCTCAACAACCTGTACACCAATGCCATTTTGTACAACGTCGCTGGAGGCTGGGTGAGCGTCTGGCTCACCCGCCAGGCCGATGGCTTTGTGCTGACCTTTGAGAACCCGACCGCACTGCTGAGCGACGAATTGTTGGCCCATGCGTTTGAACGCTTTTACCGCGCCTCCCATGACCGCAACATTGACGGCCACGGCCTGGGCCTGAGTCTGTGCCTTGAAATTGCGAAGGTTCACGCCGCCAGCTTGAGCCTGGAGCGCCGGCCGGGGCAGATTTTTCGCATCAGCCTGCGGGCGCCCTTGCCGGCCAATGCCGGCGATGTCAATCGCCTGCACATCCAAACCGATTTTCCCCTGTAGGAGCCGGCCTGCCGGCGAATGTTCGCCTGAGGTGATGCCTGTGGTCCGGCACGATTTGCTTGCAGGCAAGCTCCAAAACAAGGGGAAAACTCGCCACCTTGCATCACAGCTGTTGCCATTGGCGCTTCATCTGCTTTAGAAGGCGGCGTTAGCGCTCAACCAGACGCGGTTTTTGACCAAGCTGCCGTCTTGATCTTTTCCTGTGACATCGTTGGGCCTGGGGTTGACCCCTTGTCGTGTGGCCCACACTGCGCGCAGGCTGACGGCTTCAAACGCTTGCCAGTTCATGGACAGACCACGGCCTCTGAGCCCGTAGACATTGATTTCAGGTGCGCCAGGGTAGTCGTTGCTCACGTTGGTGCGCACGCGGCCGACATCATAAAAACTGGTCAGCGTCAGGCCTGGACTGACGCGCCAGCGCAGCTCCAAATTGAGCATGCGGCCCAGTGCGCCTGAGGCCTCCCCGCTGCCATAGGCCCGCACGCCCGAAGAGCCTCCGAGGCTGAATTTCTCAGAGGAGTCCAAGTTTTTGCCGGTCCATTGACCAGAAAAGGCACCATACACAGACAGCTCGCTGCTGAGCGACTGCTCCTGGCTCAAGCTCATGCGCAATTTGTGGAAGTAGCCTGCCGGGTTGGCGTCTTTGGCCTGGGTGTCTTCGTTGCGAGAGCCTCGCAAATTGAGCACGCCTGAGGACAGCGTCAGATTTCCCACCAAGGCCCCTGACAGGCCTGCCCAGTCGGTTTCGCGGTTGCCTTGCAAGGCCAGCCCGTAGACCCGGCTTGAATAATTGGACGCCAGCAGCCCCAGGGGGTCGTAGTTTTCAAACTTTTTCTCGTCGACTGCCAAGTTCAGGTAAAGGTTGCGGTTGCGTGCGCGCACCAAGGGGTAGCTCAGCTCAGCGCCATAGGTGTCAGAGTTGCCCTTGCCTTGGACCTCCTTGGGCAAGTTCACCACGTTGTAGAAAAGCTTTGAGCTGTTGACGCTCCAGCGCCAACCCTGATGACCCACTGGCAGACTCAGGCCCAGGCGGGCGTACTGGCTGCCGGAGGTGTGGGCCAATTGGGTGCTCAGCACGCCCCCAGGCTGCAAAAAGTGATTGAAATTGACCATGGCCGCCAGCCGGTTGGGGCCAGTGCCGTAGGAGCCGGTGTTGTCTCGGCTGAGGTTGAACTCGGTCCATGGCTTGGCCAGGGTTTTGAGCATGAGATCGGTTTGAGCCTGGCCTTCACCTTCGAGCACTTGACCGGCCACGTTGACCCCAGAGATGTCGTTGGCGATCAGCAAACCCCGGTCGGTGCGTGCGGTGTTGAGGTAGCTGCCGGGCGGCTGACTGGCTTCAATGATTTGGCGCAAGGCTGGCAAGGAGCTCGGTGGGGCCACCTCGCCATCGCTGCGCACCTGGCCCAAGGTGGCCTCGACGACCTCAATGATGGCGCTGCCTTCAACAATGTCTTGCTCTGGCAAAAACACCCGCACTGTCCAGCCCAGCGCCCTGAAGCGTTGACCCACCTCGGCGGCTGCATCTTCGAGCTCTGAAAAAGACAAGGGGCGGCCCAAAAACGGTGTCAATGCGGCCTGCAGTTGGGCTTCGGGCAGCAGGGTGTGACCGCGAAGGACAAAGCGGGACAGCGTCACACTGGGGCCGCCTGGGGCACGCTGCATGCGGGGGGCTGGTGCCGGTGCGGGGGCCAGCAAGCGGGGCAAACGCAGGACCTGGTTGCGTTCAATTTGCTGCTGCAGGGCGCCCGCATCAATTTGCGCTTGCGCGCTCAAACCAAGCATCATCAGGCCACCTGCAAGCCAGCGGTGCGAAGGGGCGGGGAGGGGCATATAAAGTCGTTTCAAGGGACAGGTCAGGTTAAATTGAAATGGCGTGGACAAAACGTGGTGCGGGCTCAGCGGCCCACATTGCCAGATTCTGAAACCACAATGTTGGTGCGCTGCCCACCCAGGTTCAGCGTCACTGTCACGGGCAAGCTGGTCGAGGGCGTGGACTCGACCACCAAGGTCCGCTGTGCTGCGTCGTATTTGATCCAACTGGGCAGCGGCCTGTCGTTGGTGAGCGTGGCATTGGCCGTGGCGTTGGTGTTGCCAGGCAAGCGAGTGACCGATTCCGGCAGACTCACCACCAAGGCGCTGCCGCCTCGCAGCACAGTCTGGGGCACCACCACATTGACCAAGCCTGCCGCCGCTGAATTGGGTTGCGTCACCACAGACACGCTGACATTGGGGGTGTTCGTTGGTGGCCGCTGGGTTGTGGTGGCCGCGCTGGCCACTGGTCGGGCGGTGGCGCTGGCCACCCTGGTCGCCGACGTGCTGGGCTCTTTGTCCTCGGCGGCCGCCTCCGCTGTCGTTGCTGCGGGTGCGGCAGCCGTCGCCGTAGCGGGAGCGGCCGCCGTTGCTTCCGCCTGTGCTGCAACTGCAGTGGCGGGTGCGGCAGCCGTCGCCGTAGCAGGTGCTGCAGCGGCCGTTTCCGCAGGTGGCGCAGTTGCCGCAGCAGCAGGTGCTGCAGATGCCACCGCGGTAGGTGCTGCAGCGGCTGTTTCCGCAGGTGCTGCGGTTGCCGCAGCAGCAGGTGCTGCAGATGCCACCG
>CANHKH010000211.1 GCA_947460165.1 Comamonadaceae bacterium | reverse complement strand
TGCTGGCTGCAGCGTCGGCTTGCTGGTGGCGCCAGCGCTGCCAGGGGGCGGCGGCACGCAAGGTGTCCAGCAGGTGCAGCCGTGCGCCCGAGCGCAGCTCGCCACGGCGCGTGCCCACAGGCCGGCCGCGCTGCAGGCTTTTTTGCAAGGCGCCCGCGCGGCCTTGGGCCGCAGAAGCGCTGCGTTGCATCTGCCCGGCCTTGAGGGCGGCCAAGAGGCCAGGCGGCAGGGCCGCGAGCGCGGCTTGCACCAGCAGTTCCTCCAGCGCGCCCTGCGGCAGGGCGAGGTCTTCCGGGCTGTCTTCGCCGGTGTCTTCGGTTTGTTCTGGTTCGGCGCCTGCGTCTGGTGTGTCGTCAGGCGGTGGTGCTTCTTTGTCCGGTGGTGGCTCCTCTGACTCCTTGGGCTCAGGTGAGTCAGGCGCAGGCTGCGGCTCAGCGGGCACGGGCTCGCTGGCAGGCAAACGGGTGGCCCGGGGCGCAAGCACCAAGCGCACGGCCATGCTGGCGTGGTCTTCACTGACCTCGTCTTGGCCGTCGAGGGCGGCCAGCGCTCGGGCGCAGCGCAAGGCCATGAGCGGGGCGCGCATGGAGTTCACGCCCAAGGCCAGCGAGGCTGCGCACACGGCCTGCAGCACGCGGTCTGGCAAGCTCACTTGGGGCAAGCGCAGGCGCGCAGCGGCCAGGTCTTGGGCCTGCCAGAGCGCCTCATCCGGGCCGCTTTCAAGCGGCAATTGAAAGGCCAGCCGGTCCAGCAGCGCCGCCGGCAACTGCTCGTCGTCGTCCATGCCCTCGTCCAGCGCCACCAGGGCAATGTGGGCGGGGTGCAACTGCGTCAGGCCCTCGCGTTCCAGCCGCACCTCGTGGGTGTCCAGGGCGGCGCACAGCTGCGCCGTCATGTGGGCGGGCACGCGCTCGGCCATGCCCAGCACCAGCCAGCCTTGGTGGGCCTGGGCCAAAAGACCTGGCTGGGCCTGCACCCGGCCGCTGTGCAAGCTGGCTGACAGGTCCAGCCCGCCCAGCAGCGCCGCGCTGCTGGCATGCAAAGGCAGGCGCCTGAAGGGGGTGGCTGCGGGCAGCAAGCCGCGCAGCAAGGCCAGCCAATCGCTGCGCAAGGCGCAGGCCGGTGCGCGCAAGGCCACGCCGCCCAGGCCCGCGCCGTCGAGTGCGAGCAAGGCGGCCACCAAGCTGGCCTCGGCGCTCAGCTGGTCTCTTGGCTCCGCGTACAGCGCGGAGCTGGGGGAGGGTGTTTGTGAAGGGGCGTTCACGGGGCTGACATCCTGGCGCAAGCCCAAGCAAGCGCTGCGATGGCGCAGGCACGCGCTGGCCTGCTCATGCGCCCATCAGTTCGGCCACGGCGCGCTCCACGCGCACGCCCGAGCCCGCGTCGTCCAGCGGGTTGCGCCGCAGGCGGTGGCGCAGGGCGGGGCCGGCCACTTGGCGGATGTGCGCGTCGGTGACGGCGGGATCACCCGCCAGGGCGGCGCAAGCACGGGCGGCCTTGATCAAGGTCAAGTCGCCGCGCAAACCGTCGGTGCCCAGGGCCATGCACAGCTGCGCAGCGCGCTCGCGGGCGGCCTCAGGAATGGCGGTGTGGGCCAGGCGCTTGCGGGCGGCCACGATGCGCTTGCGGGTTTTGTCGGCCTCGGCCTTCCATTGCTCGGTAAAGCCGGCCGGGTCTTGCTCGTACGCGTCGCGGCGGCGCACCACCTCCACGCGTTCGGACAAGGTCTCTGGCGTTTTGACCTCCACCGACAGGCCAAAGCGGTCCAGCAGCTGCGGCCTGAGCTCGCCTTCTTCGGGGTTGCCGCTGCCCACCAGCACAAAGCGGGCCGGGTGGCGCACGCTCAGGCCCTCGCGCTCGACCACGTTTTCGCCGGAGGCGGCCACGTCAATGAGCAGGTCCACCAAGTGGTCTTCCAGCAGGTTGACCTCGTCGATGTACAGAAACCCCCGGTGCGCCCGCGCCAGCAGGCCAGGCTCAAAGGCCTTGACCCCTTGCGACAGGGCTTTTTCCAGGTCCAGCGCGCCGACCACACGGTCTTCGGTGGCGCCCAGCGGCAAGTCGACCACGGGCACGGGAATCAAATGGGTTTTGGGTGGCGACTTGGACGCGCGGCGCGCCGTGCATTCCTCGCAGCTGGCGCTGCTGGCGGTGGGGTCGCAGCCATAGCGGCACCCGACCACGGCCTTCATGGGCGGCAGCAGGGCGGCGAGCCCGCGCACGGCGGTGCTTTTGCCGGTGCCGCGGTCGCCCACGACCAGCACGCCCCCCACACTGGGGTCTATGGCGGCGATCAAAATCGCCAGCTTCATATCGTCTTGACCGACGATGGCGGAAAAGGGAAAAGGTATAGCCATGGCCTGCTGAGTATTGCACAGCATGAACGAGGTTTCAGCAGACCCGTGCGCAGGCCCAAGGACCTGCGCCAGGCCCTTGGCTTGACCTTGCGGCGCAGTGGGATTTTGGTGTAAACCCTGAGCTTGCCCAGGCTGGGCTCTTAGCCTATTAAGTTAGCATCGCCCTGCATATTTTTGCAGTGGCGATCCATCGCCTGCAGCCCCCAAGAAAGGCCCCCTCATGAGCTCTGTCTCACTCACTGTCAATGGCAAAGCCACCACCACCAGCGTGGACCCGTCCACGCCCCTGGTGTGGTTGCTGCGCGAACACCTGCAGCTGACCGGCACCAAATTCGGTTGCGGCATTGCCCAGTGCGGTGCCTGCACCGTGCACGTCAACGGCCAGGCCACGCGCTCGTGCGTCACGCCGGTTTCGGCGGTGGCTGGCAAGTCCGTCACCACCATTGAGGGTCTTTCGCCCGATGGCAGCCACAAGCTGCAAAAAGCCTGGGTCGCCGAGGCCGTGCCGCAGTGCGGCTACTGCCAGTCGGGCCAGATCATGCAGGCCGCCACCTTGCTGGCCAAAAACAAAAAACCCACCCGCGAGCAGATCGTGCAGCACATGAACGGCAACATCTGCCGCTGCGGCACTTACCAGCGCATCGTCAAGGCCGTGCAACGCGCCGCCAAGGAGGCATGAAGCCATGACCGTTTCCAATTTTTCTCCCTGGGTCTCTGGCGAACTCTCGCGCCGCGGTTTTCTGGCGGCTTCTGGCGGCCTGAGTTTTGCGGTGCTTCTGGGCGCTGGTGTGGGTGCGACTGACCCTGTGCTGGCCCAAGCCAATGAAGCTGGCCTCAAGACCAGCGTGTGGGTGACCATTGGCACCGACGACTCTGTGGTGGTGACGACCCCCGCAGGTGAAATGGGCCAGGGCACCACCACCGCGCTGCCCCTGATCTTGGCCGAAGAACTCGACGCCGACTGGTCCAAAGTGCGCATGGAATTGGCCCCGCCCAACGCCCGTGTGTATGGCAACCCGCACCCGCTGCTCAATGGCGGCCAGGCTTCTTTGGCCAGCATCGCTGTGCCGGGTTACTTCACACCGCTGCGCATGGCTGGCGCTCAGGCGCGCCGCGTGCTCATGGACGCCGCCGCTGCCAAGTGGGGCGTGCCCGTCACAGAGCTGAGCACCGACACGGGCCGCGTGATCCACGCCGCCAGCGGCCAGCGCATGAGCTATGGCGAGATTGCCAAGTTCGCCACCGTGCCGGCCGAGTTGCCCAAGATCACGCTGGCCGAGCTCAAAAAGCCCGAGCAGTACAAGCTCATTGGCCGCGCCGACATTGGCCGCAGCGATGTGCTGTCCAAGGTCACCGGCCAAGCCAAGTACGGCATTGACACCATGGTGCCTGACATGGTGTATGCCACCGTGCTTGAGTCGCCTGTGGAAGGCTGCCGCCCCGACTTTGTGAACACCGCCGAAGCCATGGCCGTGCCCGGTGTGATCCAGGTCATCCCCATGCCTTTTGGCGTGGCGGTGCTGGCCAACACGGTGGAAGCCACGCGTGCTGCGCGCAATGTGCTCAAGCCCAAGGTCACCTGGACCATCGTGGGCGTGGTGGGCGCCACCCATGACTCCGACAAGGCCAAAGAAGAGTACGCCCGCAACGGGCGTGCCGCCGATGCCAAGCCCATGACCGCCTACAAAAAAGGCGAGGCGGCCGACGCCCTGGCCTCCGCGGCCAAGGTCATCGAGGCCAGCTACTGGACCGAGTACACCGCCCATGCCCAACTCGAGCCCATGAACTGCGTGGCCCGCGTGGCCGCCGACAGCCAGTCGGCCGAGGTCTGGGTGGGCACGCAAGCGCCCGTGTTGGTGACCTTGGCCTGCGCTGGCGTGCTCAAAACCACGCCAGACAAAATCCGCGTCAACCAGGTGCTGATGGGCGGTGGTTTTGGCCGCCGCATCACGCCTGACATTGCGGCGCAAGCCGTGGCCATTGCCAACGCCAGCAAAAAAACCGTCAAGCTCATCCTCACCCGCGAAGACGACATGGCTGCGTCCCGCCCGCGCCCCATGACGCACCAGATCCTCAAAGCCGGTCTGGACGCCCAAGGCAAGTTGGTCGGCTGGCGCCACCGCATCGTGGCCGAGAACGTGGACGCCGTGGCCGCACCACCGCGCTTTGCCGCCACCGGTGGCAAGGACTACATCGGCTGGCAAGGCTCGGACCTGCCGCACTACGACATTCCCAACTGGATGTCTGAAGGCGTGCGCGAAATCCGCGGCATGCGCGTGCACGCTTTCCGCGGCATTGGCGCGGGCCACAACAAATTCGCCATTGAGTGCTTCTTGGACGAAGTGGCCCAGGCCCGCCAAATGGACCCGCTGGCCATGCGCTTGGAGCTCACCCAAAACGACGCCCGCGCCAAGGCCGTGCTCGAAGCCGTGGCCGAGATGTCGGACTGGAAGAAAAAGCGCCGTGGCCGCGCCCTGGGCCTGGCCTTTGCCGACTACCACGGCACCGTGGCGGCCGGTGTGGCCGAGGTCTCGCTCAACCGCAAGACCGGCCAAATCAAGGTGCACAACTACTGGACCGCTGCTGACCCTGGCCTGGTGATACAGCCCGAGAGCGTGCTCGGCCAGCTCGAAGGCGCGGCCGTGTGGGGCTTGTCCGTGGCCTTGCTCGAAGAGATCACCATCAAGGGTGGCGCGGTGCAGCAGAGCAATTTCAACGACTACCCGGTGCTGCGCATGTCCGATATGCCCGAGATCCACACCAAAATCCTCAGCTCGGGCGCCGCGCCCACCGGCATGGGCGAGATTGGCGTGGGCCCGGTCGCCCCTGCCATTGCCAATGCCTTGGCGCAACTCACGGGCAAGCGCATCCGTGAATTGCCCATGTCGCCGGCCCGGGTGAAAAAAGCCCTGGCCTGAGTTGGTGCGGGGCCAAACGCCCCGCTGTTCATGCTTGAAAAAAGCCACCCACCCCGCCCGGGTGAGGTGGCTTTTTGCGGTTTGAATCCTTGGGCTGCCCCACAGCGTTGACAAAGGCATGGTCTTTGCCGCCATGCTCAGGCTGGCGTCCCTGAGGCCGCCGGCCTGCCAGCGTTTTTTTGTGAGCAAAGCCAAGCCGCCCTCCCTTGTCGCCGGCCTGCCGGCGATGGGTCGCGTGAGGCGCTGCCTCTGAACGGACGCGCATTGCTGGGCAGGCCCGCCCCGCCAAGACACACCAGATCAAGGCGTTTGCCCGGCCTCCATGCGCGCCTGCAAACGCGCGATCACCTCGGGCAACTCGGCCACGGTGTTGATGACTTCGTGTGCGCCCGCTTCCAACAGCCGCGCGCGCGCTTGGCTGGCGCCTTGCAAGCGATCGTCAAAAGAGGCCGCGTTCCACTGCGCCAGGCTCCAGCCCAAGGCGTTGCCGCTGGCGGCCACCCCCACGGTCCAGCAGCCGGCATTCAAACCCTCGGCCAGGCCAGGGGCGGTGTCGTCTACTTTGAGCACGGACTGGGCCTGGCCGCTCAGGTCCATGGCCGCCATGCAAGCGTGCATGCCCATGGGGTCAGGGCGGCTGCGTTCCACATCGTCGCAGCACACCACCAGGTCGGGGGCAAAGCCCAGCGCCTGGGCCTTGGCCATCAGCGGCCGCATGATGGTGCGCGTGTAGCCCGTGGTAGTGGCCACGCGCATGCCCTTGCCTTGCAACCAAGCCAGGCTGTCCATGAAGCCGGGAATGAAGTCGCTGTGGGCCAATGCGGCCGCCGCACTCATGGGCTCAAAGCTCAGCAGCAGGCTGTGGGCGTCTGCGTCAGAAAATGCCCGGCCATGGTGCGCCTGCCAGGCTTGGGCCACCTCTGGCATGCGGCCCAATTCACGGATGTGG
>CANHKH010000210.1 GCA_947460165.1 Comamonadaceae bacterium | reverse complement strand
GCTGAAGTTGGCGGTACACGCGCACCGCCGGGTACAGGGTGACGATGGGCGCGTCATGGCGCTTGGTTTCTGGCAAGGTCAGGCGCAAATACGTGTGGCTGCCTTTGACGATTTCCTCATGCTTGTGCTTCAAGGTTTTGAGGTCGCTGGGCCGAATGAAGCTGTTGACCATGAACACCGCCGCCCAGGCCAGGTCTGGCGGCATGATGGCGTTTTTGAACAGCAGTTTGTGGCTTTTGCGCAGGGCCTGCTGGCTGTCCGGGTGGGCCTGGCCACGCAGCGAGCGCGCCGTGCGCAAAATACGCCAGTACTCGGTGGGCGTGAATGCGCCGCGCGACGTCGTTTTCACCTTCACCTTGGGCATTTCAGGCAGCTTGTGGATCACGCCCATGCGCAGTCCATGGCTGAGCACCTTGCGAATGGCCACCAAATACTGGCCAATGGTGGTGGAGCTTTTGGTTTTGCTCATGAAGTCCACAAACCCCATGAGTTCGGCGTAGTCGATGTCGGCCACATGCTGATGCCCCCAGCGCGGCAGCAGGTGGGCGTCCAGCCGGTTGCGCAGCACCTGCATGCTGCCTTTGGCCAATTCACCACGCTCCACCCGGGCTTGTTCGCCCGCAAACATGCGCTCGGCCAGGGCCGCGAAGGTGTGCTTGGTCAATGGCGCAAGCTCTGGAGCTTGAGACTTGTGGGTGGATGCCGGTGTTTGCTCTTCACAATCGGACTGCACGGTTTCCACAGGCGCCACAAAAATCGCGTGATCGGTCTGCCCTTGATCTAGCAACTGATCGTAAAAATTCTTGGCTACCCTTTGGGCCGACATCAAGGACAAGCATTGCGTGCTGCGTTTGTAGGTCTTGCCCTTGAGCCAGCAACGCACCTGCCAAAATCGGCTGGCCTCTATTTTGAACACGACCAGCTTGCGGGGATAGCCAGGCACACCTGTGATGCTGGCCGGAATGGGCACGGTGCGCCCACGCATGGGCTTGCCGAAAGTGGCGTCGTTGACGGCGGCGTCTGAAAAAATGGCTTGCATGGAAGCATTCAGTTTATGTCGCCGCTTCCTGTCGACCATGGAGTCGCTTCAGCCTCCAAACCCATGAGCTGACAAAAACTCATCAATTTCTAACTTATACTTTTATAAGGTCAACTCTGCCATAAACTGATATTTTTGTAGTGCAGTAGTAGACAGTGAAACCCACCACGGCATAAAAAGTGAGCGCTGAACAGGTGACAAGCACGGTCGAGCGGGGTCAGACAGACTTGTAAAAGTCGTTGCCAATTCACCATGCCAGCTGGGCCATGGACTTGACGTGCAAGCATTCAACCTAAACCCGGCAGTTGGCCGCTTGCTTCCGCTTCAAACACTTGATGAATCAAACACTTGCGCACACGACGATCTTCACCTCGTGGGTGAAAGCGCTGCAAGGCCGCAGGTCTGCCGCTTCAGGCCTCTGGCGTTGTTGCTCGCACCCCCCGGACAGGCAGTCCGGGGGGCACTCGCGCCTAGCCAGTGACCTGCTTCGTCAGCCCCTCGGCCCCGCCCAACTTCCGGATTTAGGTTCAACCATGGTTGAGCAACATGGAGAGCCGGGCTCTTGCGATCTCAGCGAGGCGATGGATGCACCTTCAAGCCTTCAGAGCACCCCAGCGATGGATGGCGTGCATCAAAATTTTTTGGCTTGCTCAAGCTGATTTGCCTGTGACTGTGCCTGTGCCTGTTTTAAGCCCCTAACCTCACGCTTGCGGCATTGAAGCCAAACACCTTGGCGCATGGCTTCAAACCTGCAGGCCATGGCGCCTTGGCCTCCATGAGGAGCGCGCCCACCAAGGCCAGCAGCTTGGCCAAGGCTTTGCATTGAGCCTAGGCCTTGGGACCGTGCATGCCTGGCTCTGTCCAAGCACCACCTTCGTGTGACCCAGAAAAAAAACCCCACCGAGTTGCCTCGGCGGGGTTTTAAGCTTCTAGGTTCTCAGCTGGCGAATGCCAGCGGGGAATCAGAAGGAGTGAGCGATGCCCACGACAGACTTGCTGTCTTTGGTGAAGCCAGTGGCAACGGCTGCAGGAGCGTTGTTCTTGGTCGTGCCAACCATGACGTAAGCCGTAGTGCGCTTGCTCAGGTTGTAGCGTGCGCCGAACTGGCTCATTTTGTAGTCTTCAGCGATCACACCGGTGGTGTCGTTCTTGGTCTTGGCTTTGCCCATGCTGACAAAAGGAACCAGAGCGCCGAAGGGTGCAGTCACGCTCAGGTTGTAAGCGGTGAAGCTGCTGCTCTGGGTGCTGGTGCCAGTACCGCCGTTTTCGCCGTCATTGACGGTCAAGCCCACTTTGGCCACGCCGAGGTCGTAGCTGGCGCCGATTTGTGTCAGCTTGGCAGCGCGCTCTGCAGCGTTGGTGGTGGCTGCAGTGGCTGCAGCGCTGATGGCGCCGTAGGCGTTGATGGTCTGCGAACCCACAGCACGGGTAGACTGGGTGATTTTGTTGTCCGTCATGGCAATTGCAGCGCTCAATGGGCCGGCAGCGTACTTGGCCATGATGCTGGTGCGCACGGCTTTGTCGACGCTCAGGTTGGACGCAGCGTTGGCAGAAGAAGCATCGTAAGTGTCACGGCCAGCGGAGCCAGAGCCGAATTGCAGCTGCACGGTCACGCCGCTGAAAGTTGGCGAGATGTAGGTGATGGCGTTGGCACGTGTGCCGCCCACAACGGCGTTGCCGTGCAGGTGGGCCTTGTCAGCGCCTTGCACGCCTTCAGAACCCAGGGCGTAACCGGACAAGGTGCCCAGCTCGTACAGGTTGGTGTACTGGTAGCCAACGCGCACGGTGCCCATGCCAGAAGACAGGCCCAGGTAGGTCTGGCGGTTGGTGCCGTTGGAGTAGGCGCCAGCGGTGCCCGACAAAGTGGCAGCACCACCAGCGGCGGAGAAGCCGTCAACTTGGTGGCCAGCAGCAGCTGAGCGCACGCCGAACAGCTCGTCGTTGGTGGGGGCAATGCCTTGCTCCACCACGAACTGAGCGCTCAAACCACCGCCCAAGTCTTCCGTGCCGCGGAAACCAATGCGGCTACCGGCGTTGGCGCCGTCCATCACACCTTTGGACTTGATCGAACGACCAGCATCGCCGGTGGTTTTGTGAGTTCCGTAAGCAACGTCAGCCAGGCCGTACAGGGTGACGGTGGACTGGGCGAAGGCGCCGGTGGCGGCCAGAGCAGCCAAAGCACTCACAGTGTTTGCTCAGCCGAGGCAGCTGGTTTGGGGGTTTCGTGAAAATTAGGTGCCAGAAACTAATCTAAACATATCAAACAGCCATAAAAATCAGTTTTTATTTTTTTATGAAATTTAAAGTCGTTAATTTGACCTGTAGAAGGCGCAGGTATTCCCTCATTCAGCAATAAATTTATTTGTTTTTATCAGAATGTAAAACCGCCGCTTGTGCCCCAACCCGCTGGCCTTGAGCCCTTATGTCGTCCAAGGTGTCCGCATCCCAATGCGCGGTATTCCCCCGGGTGGCGGGCGGCCAGGGTGTGGGCGGCGGGGGTGAGGCGCTCAAACAGCGGCACCAAGTATTCCCCGCCTTCGGGCGCGAAATGCGGGACGAGCTGGCGCCAGAACATCAAATAGGGAGGCTGTTTCAGCTTGTGGAAGGCTGCTGCGCGCTTGCGTGTGCCCGGCTTTGAACGGCCAGCTCAGGCTTGGGCGAAGTGCCTTTTTCATACCGCGTGGCCTTTGCAGCGCGGATGATGCGCTCAAGCCATTGAGGTCATCGCATCATTTCAATGACTCAACCCATCAGGCCGCCGACTCATCCAAAGCACCCTCGTCCAAATGCGCGGTGTCCCCCCAGCCCACCAGCGCCAAGCCTTCAGGCGACCACAGCAGCCGGTTGATAGCGGCGTTGCCCAGGTGCCAGCTGCGGGGGGCTTGCAGGTCCAGCCGGGTGGCAGCGCGGTACAGCACGTCCAGCACGCCGCCGTGGCCCACCAGGGCAATGAGCTCGCCCGGATGGCGCGCGGCCAGAGTGTGGGCGGTGGTGGTGACGCGCTCAAAGAGCTGCACCAAAGATTCCCCGCCCTCGGGCGCGAAATGCGGGTCGCGCTGGCGCCAGCGCCTGGCCAACTCGGGGGATTCCAGCTCCACCTCGGCAAAGGTGCGGCCCTGAAAAACGCCAAAGCTGCGCTCGCGCAGGCCGGGCTCGGGCTGCACCTGCAAGCCGGTGGCCCGCGCCACGTGCTGGGCGGTGTCCCAGGCGCGGCTCAAATCACTGGCGTAAATGGCGGTGATGGGCTCGCCCGCCAGGGCTTGGCCCAGGCGCTGGGCCTGCCAGTGGCCGGTGGCGTTGAGCCCGATGTCGAGCTGGCCTTGGATGCGGCTGTCCACATTCCAGGCGGTTTCGCCGTGGCGAAGGGCAATGAGGCGGGTGGACTGTGGCATTGACATTGACATGGAGCTTAACGGGGAATCTCGACGTTCACGCGCCTGGGGCCTGCCGGTGGGGTGGGAAATCCGTTGAGCGCAGCGTCCATCATGGCCGGCCAAATGGCGCGGGCGTCGGCCCACACGCCGCTGTGCCTGGCCCGGGTTTCATAGACCACGGCGTGGCTGCGGCTGTCGCGCATGATGATGCTGAGCTCTCGCAGGTAGAGCGGCGGCTCGGTGCGCATGACGGGAAACGACAGGCCAATGAAGCTGCCCGCCGTGCCCGTACCCACGGAAATGCCAGATCCGCCATGAAAGCCTTGGCTGAAAGAGGCCGGTTGCACCACGCCGGTGGTGCTCAGCTGCACCGTGAGCAGGGCTGCATCAGGCCTGTGCACCAGGCCAAAACGCTCTAGCTTTTGAATGGCCAAGGCTTCAAGCTGGTCTTGGTTCAGGTCCCTGGGGCTGGCTGGCTGGGCTTGCTGGGAAGGCAGCCGTTCAAAGCGGTAGCTGGTGCCGGGCGCGCCGCTGGTGCCTTGCCATGGCGCAAAGGTCTGGACGTCGCTGTCCACCACCCGCATGGTTGAGCAGCCTGCGAGCAAGAGTGCGGCGAGCACGAGCAAGCGGCGGGTAAAGCAGATGAAAGGGTTCATGGCTTGGAGCGTAAACACATTGGGCAGGGAATCACTGTAACTGCCGCACACACAGTTGCAAGCGTGGGTGTGTATGGCTCAGTTTCATTGGCTTTGCGGTGATGGCTGGCGTGTGGGCGTGGGGGTGGGCAGGCACGAATCGCCAGGCTGGCTCCTAGAAAATTCGGGGACGATGTTAGCGTTGTGGTGAGATTGCCTCATGCGTGCCCCCACCCCGACCCTCCCCCAGAGGGGGAGGGAGAAAAACGGGGTCCTGCATTTGCTCCCTCCACCTCTGGGTAGGGTTGGGGTGGGGGCACGCGTGGCACCGCCCATTGGCTTTGCGGCGATGGGTGGCGTATGGGCGCGGGGGGGTGGGCAGGCACGAATCGCCAACAGGCTGGCTCTTACAAAATGCGGGTCAGTGAGGTGGCGCATTGCAGGGAGATGGCCTCATGCGTGCCCCCACCCCGACCCTCCCCCAGAGGGGGAGGGAGAAAAACGGGCAGTCCTGCATTTGCTCCCTCCCCCTCTGGGGGAGGGTTGGGGTTGGGGCACGCGTGGCACGACCCGTTATTGACGCTGGGCTCTCCAAAAAAGGTCCAGGCGCTGTGCCCAGCGCGCCGACCTAAGCCTGCGGCGCCATGAAGGCGATCTTGGCCGCGGCCTGGGGCGCAAAGCTTTCAGGGTCAAAGGCTTTGTCGCCGTCCGGGTCGGCTTGGCCCGTGGCTTGTATGCTTTTGAAGTCGTGCAGCCGAGGGTCCATGAGGTGCGAGGGCACCACGTTTTGCAAGGCGGTGAACATGTTCTCCAGGCGGCCGGGGAATTTGGCCTCCCACTCGCGCAGCATGTTGCCCACCACCTGGCGCTGCAAACCGTCTTGGCTGCCGCACAGCGTGCAGGGAATGATGGGGAACTGCCGCACCTCGGCCCAGCGGATGAGGTCTTTTTCGTTGACGTAGGCCAGCGGGCGGATGACCACGTTTTTGCCGTCGTCGCTGGCCAGCTTGGGCGGCATGCCTTTGAGTTTGGAGGCAAAAAACATGTTGAGAAACAGGGTTTGCAACATGTCGTCGCGGTGGTGGCCCAGCGCGATTTTGGTGCAGCCCAGCTCCTCGGCCACGCGGTACAAAATGCCCCGGCGCAGGCGCGAGCACAGCGAGCACATGGTTTTGCCCT
>CANHKH010000209.1 GCA_947460165.1 Comamonadaceae bacterium | reverse complement strand
TGGGCAACCGCTTCCAAATTTCAGGCTCCATGAGCACGGTGGAAGCCAACGACCTGGCGCTCTTGCTGCGCGCAGGCTCCTTGGCCGCGCCCATGGAAATCATTGAAGAGCGCACCATAGGCCCCAGCTTGGGCGCCGAGAACATTGCCAAGGGCTTCAACAGCGTGACCTGGGGCTTCATCGTCATCGTGATCTTCATGGGCCTTTACTACATGCTCTTTGGCCTGTTCTCAGGCCTGGCGCTGGCGGTGAATTTGCTGCTGCTGGTGGCCGTGCTGAGCATGCTGCAAGCGACCCTCACTCTGCCGGGCATGGCCGCCATGGCGCTGGCCCTGGGCATGGCGATTGACTCGAACGTGCTGATCAACGAGCGCGTGCGCGAAGAATTGCGCAACGGCGCGGCGCCGCAAACGGCCATTCAGGTCGGTTACGAGCGCGCCTGGGCCACCATTTTGGATTCGAACATCACCACCTTGATTGCCGGTGTGGCCTTGCTGGCCTTTGGCTCGGGGCCGGTGCGCGGCTTTGCGGTGGTGCATTGCATAGGCATTTTGACCAGCATGTTCTCGGCCGTGTTCTTCTCGCGCGGCCTGGTCAACCTCTGGTACGGCCGCCAAAAGAAACTCAAGTCTGTGTCCATTGGCACGGTCTGGCGCCCCAGCGCGCCCGCTGGCCGCGACGTCGCCCCTTAACGCACAAGGATTGAGCACCATGGAACTTTTCAAAATCCAACGCGACATCCCGTTCATGCGGTATGCCAAGGTCTTCAACGCAATTTCCTTTTTGACCTTTGCGCTGGCTGTTTTCTTTTTGTTCAGCCGCGGCCTGCACCTGTCGGTGGAGTTCACAGGCGGCACGCTCATGGAGGTGAGCTACAGCCAGCCGGCCAACTTGGAGAAAGTGCGCGGCACCGTGGCCAGCCTGGGCTACACCGACGTGCAGGTGCAAAACTTTGGCACCGCGCGCGACGTGATGATCCGCTTGCCCGTGCAAAAAGGCGTGAGCAGCGCCCAGCAAAGCGACCGCGTGGTGGCGGCCCTCAAGGCCGACGATGCAGCGGTGACCCTCAAGCGCACCGAATTTGTGGGACCCCAAGTCGGCGAGGAACTGGCCATCGACGGCCTCAAAGCCCTGGCCATGGTGGTGGTCGGCATCATGGTCTACCTGGCTTTTCGCTTTGAGTGGAAGTTTGCGGTGGCCGCCATCATTGCCAACTTGCACGACGTCATCATCATCCTGGGCTTTTTTGCCTTTTTCCAGTGGGAGTTTTCGCTGGCGGTGCTGGCCGCCGTGCTGGCCGTGCTGGGCTACTCGGTGAACGAGTCGGTGGTGATTTTTGACCGGGTGCGCGAGAACTTTCGCCGCTACCGCAAGATGAACACCGTGGAAGTCATAGACAACGCCATCACCTCGACCATCAGCCGCACCATCATCACCCACGGCTCCACGCAAATCATGGTGCTGTCCATGCTGCTGTTTGGCGGCGCCACGCTCTACTACTTTGCCTTGGCCCTGACCATTGGTATTTTGTTCGGCATTTACTCCTCGGTGTTTGTGGCGGCCGCCATTGCCATGTGGTTGGGTGTGCAGCGCGAGGACTTGATCAAGCCCACCAAAAAAGACGATGTCGACCCCAAAGATCCGAACGCAGGGGCGACGGTTTGAAGCTGCTGTGGTGGTTCAAAAAAGCCCGCTGATGCGGGCTTTTTTCATGGGTTGTCAATTCATTGCAATTGATCAGGGAATTCCCAGCTGCGCCTGGCAAAGGCTGCAAAGACATTAAGGCATGGGGTTGACGGCCACCGTGGCCGGGCTCACCGAGCAGGACCCTTGAACCACTGGAGATCACCCATGCGAATGTCTTTGAGGGCCCTGGCCGGCGTCATGGCCGCGGTATCGGCCACTTTGGTTTTTTTGGGCGCCCAAGCCCAAGGGCTGGACGCCCTTCAAAATGACAGCGCCACCCCTGGCGATGTGCTGACCTACGGCATGGGCTACCACAACCAGCGCTACAGCCCGCTCAAGCAGATCAACACCCAGAACGTGAGCAAGCTCCAGCCCCTGTGGTCTTACAGCTTGAACAACCCGCAAGGCCAGGAGGCCCAGCCCATCGTGCACGACGGCGTGATGTACGTCACCACCCACAACGCCACCATCGCGCTCAACCCGCTGACGGGTCGCCAGATCTGGAAGCACGACATCGAGCTGCCGCAAGATGTGTTCAAGATGGCCTGCTGCGGCATCGTCAACCGGGGCGCCGTCATTTATGAAGGCAAGATTTTCCGCACCGTGCTGGACGCCCATGTGCTGGCCCTGGACGCCAAAACCGGCAAGCAGCTGTGGCGCAGCAAAGCCGCCGACTACCAAGAGGGTCAGGCCATGACGGGTGCACCCCTGATCGCCAACGGGGTGCTCCTCACTGGCATTGCCGGCGGCGAGTACGGCACGCGCGGCTTCATTGACGGCTGGGACCCGGCCACGGGCGCCAAGCTCTGGCGCATGCACACCACCGCTGCAGGCCAAGACAAAGGCGCCCACACCTGGCCCGGCGACACCGCCATGAAGGGCGGCGCACCCACTTGGCTGACCGGCGCTTACGACCCTGAGCTCGACCTGGTGTACTGGGGCACGGGCAATGGCGGCCCCTGGAACGCTCAGGCCCGCCTGGGTGACAACCTCTACATTTGCTCGGTGCTGGCGATCCGGCCCAAAACCGGTGAGCTGGTGTGGCACTACCAGTTCTCCCCCAACGATCCTTATGACTACGACGCCACCGAGGTCGGCATGCTGGTGGACCTCAAGATCAAGGGCAAAACCCGCAAGGTGCTGGCCCAGGCCAACCGCAATGGCTTTTTTTATGTGCTGGACCGCAGCAACGGCGAGCTGCTGGCCGCCAACCCCTATGTGCGGGTGAACTGGGCCGACCGGATTGACCTGGCCACCGGCAGACCGGTGGAGTCTGAAGTCACCCGCCGGGTGCGCGCCGGCTCTGACGAAGAGGTGTTCCCCTCGGTGCTGGGCGGCAAAAACTGGAGCCCCATGTCCTGGAACCCCGCCACCGGCCTGGCTTACGCCAACACCCTGGACATCAGCTGGCCTTACCAGCTGGCCAAGCCCGAGTACAAAAAAGGCGAGTGGTACCTGGGCGTGAACTTTCGCGGCGTGAACCTGCCCAAGGGCAAGACGCACGGCCACTTGAGCGCCATAGACCCTCTGACCGGCAAAAGCAAATGGCAAATGCCCTGGCCGGACATGCCCAGCATGGCGGGCACCTTGTCCACCGGGGGCGGCTTGGTTTTCACAGGTGCCGCCACCGGCGAATTCATCGCGGTCGATGCCCGCACGGGCAAAAAACTCTGGCAGTTCCAAACCGGCTCTGGCCTGATCAGCCTGCCCGTGACCTGGTCGCACAAGGGCAAGCAGTACATCACCGTGCTCAATGGTTCAGGCGGCGTGTGGGCCTTGCTGGGCGACGAGCGCATGGCCAAGGTGCCCGCAGGGGGGTCGGTGTGGACCTTTGCCTTGAATTGAGGGGCAGACCCAAGGCTTTTGTCTGGCTGGCTTTGCTCTGTGTGACCGGGGCCGTGCAGGCGCAAAGCAGCGCCCGCTTTGCCCCTGCCGAGATTGAGCAAGGCCGCGAGCAATACCAGCGCAGCTGCGCCCAGTGCCATGGCCGCAACATGGTCAATTCAGGCACCACGGTGTACGACCTGCGCAAATTCCCCACCGAGCAAGCGGAGCGCTTTGTGCAATCCCTCTTGCAGGGCAAGGGCAACATGCCTTCCTTCAAAGACGCGCTGTCGCCCGCCCAGGTCCAGGCCCTGTGGGCCTACGTGGGCTCGCGCGGCGGCAAGGAGCCATGAACATGCGTGCGCTTGAAGCCCTGAAACATGGCCTGGGTGTGGCCGCCTTGTGGCTGAGCAACTGGGCTGTGGGCGCGCCGCTGACGGTGTGCGTGAGCCAGGACAACCCGCCGCAGTCGCAGGTGCGGGCCGGCCAAGCCAGTGGCTTTGACATTCGCTTGGCACGCGCCGTGGCCGAGGCCAGCGGGCGCGAATTGAAGGTCCTGCCCTTTGAGACCGAGTTTGAAAAAGAGTCCACCCTGGCGCACGAAGTCAATGCGCTGCTGTCCTCGGGCCTGTGTGACTTGGTCAGCGGCTTTCCCCTGCTCAGCGCCGACCTGGGGCCGGCCAGCCGCCCCAGCGCCCGCACGCCAGACCACCCCGGCGCCAAGCGCAAACGCGAGCGCCCCTTTGTGCCCCTGGGCGAGTTGGTGGCCAGCAACGCCTACCAGGCCGCCACCTTGGCCGTGGCGCAAGCGCCAAACCAGCCCGCCGTTCGCACCCTGATGGACCTGCAAGGCCGCCAGACAGGCGCGGTCACGGGCACTTTGGCAGGCACCTTGATCAGCGTGTACCGGGGCGGGGCATTGCGCAGCCACATGGTCAGCCTGTCCCAGCGCGAAAACGCCTGGGCGGCGCTGCAAACTGGCCGCATCGACAGCCTCTTGCTGCCCACCTCCGCCTTTGACGCGCACCGCCTGCAGCACCCAGACGCGCCTTGGGTCTTGGCCGAATTGCGCCGCCCCATAGGACTGAACCTGGGCTTTGTGGCCCTGGCCAGCGCACCCCAGGCGCTGCTGTCGGTCACCAACCAAGTGATTGCCCAGGCCTTGAGCGACGGTCGCATGCAGCAATGGGCGCAGCAAGAGGGTTTGAGCTGGACGCCGCCCACGCTGCCCGCCGTCACGCCCGGCCCGAGCTTGGCGAGCCTGGGTCAAGACTGAGACCAGCCTTGAAACTGGCATGGGCAGGCGTGCCCGAGATGCGGGAAGGGGGCGGCGCTCAGTGCGCCAAGCGGTCGGTGCTGTCGTCGCAGAGCTCGTCGAGCACCAGCGCGTCGGGCTCCTCGCCAAAGCTCCAGTACACCATGAGCACAATGATTTTGAGGTCGTCGAGCAGCAGGGGCTCGCCGGGGGCGGCCATGGCGCGGTCTATGGCGATCTCGCGCATGTGGGGGGGCAGCACACCTGCGGCTTCCAAGAACACCAAAAAGCCCAGGGCGTCGGCGCCCAGGTGTTCGCGTTCGGCCACGGAGTAAACCCGCAAGCTGCCCGCCGACTGGGGCAGCACCGCGTGAGTTGCATGAGGCGATGGGCTGGCCTGGGCCGCACCGGCTGGGCTGGCTGGGCGCAGGTGCTGCGCGGCCAGTTGCAGGCCGTCCAGCCAGCTGAGCGCGGCCTCGATTTCTTCGGCCTCAAAACCGGCGGCGCTGAGTTTGCGCCCGAGCTGGGGGGCCTCGGGGCAGGCCGCGCCTTGCCAGTAGTTTTCGTAGACGTAGACCAGCACTTCAAACATGGACCCAATATAACGCAGATGGACGACACAATTTTGCACACTCAAGCGCGAAAAAGGCGCTGAAAAACGCCGCCTGGCCGGCGCGCCACTTGGCCGGCCAGTTCCAGCCCCAGCAACTCGGCTTGCAGCTGGTCGGTGGGCCAGCCGCAACGCCGCTGCAGCTCGTCCAGGCCCATGGGCTCATAGCCCAGGGCTTCCAACAGCGGGTGTTCATGGCTCTCGGCCTGGGTGGCGACCTCCAGTGCCGGTCTGGCCTTGGAGGGCTTGGCCCAGCCAATTTCATCCAGCACGTCTTGCACCGAGCTCACCAGGCGCGCGCCTTGGCCAATGAGGGCGTGGCAGCCGCGCGATTGGGGCGAGTGAATGGAGCCGGGAATGGCCAACACGTCCCGGCCCTGCTCGGCCGCCAAGCGCGCGGTGATGAGCGAGCCCGACTGCAGCGTGGCCTCGACCACCAAAGTGGCTTTGGCCAGCCCGGCGATCAGGCGGTTGCGCTGCGGAAAGTGGTGGTTCAAGGGGGGCGTGCCCAAGGGGAACTCACTGACGATGGCGCCTTGCCCTGCAATGCGGTGGGCCAAGTCCAGGTGGCGACGGGGATAGACCCGGTCCAAGCCCGTGCCCACCACCGCCACGGTGTGGCCGCCGCCATCGAGCGCGCCGGCGTGCGCCGCGCCGTCTATGCCCAAGGCCAGGCCAGAGACCACGCACACGCCTTGGGCGGCCAGGGCGTGGGCAAATTCACGGGCATTGAGCTCGCCTTGGGCCGTGGGGTTGCGGCTGCCCACCATGGCCACGCATTGGCTGGCGTCGTGAAGCTCACCGTCCTGCCACTGCCTGGCCAGGCGGCCCATGGCAAACAGCAGCAAGGGCGGGTCGTCCGTGCCCAGCAGCGC
>CANHKH010000208.1 GCA_947460165.1 Comamonadaceae bacterium | reverse complement strand
TGCCCACGTCGGCCACCATGCCGATGTTGATTTCTTGAATGCAAAAAAACGCATCGGCCGAGGCGTAGCGCATGCAGCAGGCCGTGACCATGTCCACCGCGCCGCCTATGCAGCCGCCCTGAATGGCGGCAATCACCGGCATGCGCAAGTCTTCCAGCAAGGTGAAGGTGCGCTGCATGTCGGTGAGCAGGTCAAAGACAGCCGAGCGGCCTTCGGCACTGCTGTCGTCCATCTGTATGGCGCTGCCAAAGGTCTGCAAGTCCATGCCGGCGCTGAAGTGTTTGCCCGTGCTCGAGATCACCAGCGCCCGGGCCGTGCCGGCTTGGTGGATGCCGGTCAGCACCTCGTGCAGCTCGCGCCAAAACGTCGGGTGCATGGTGTTCATGGCCTCAGGGCGATTGAGCACCAGGTGTGCCACATGGTTCTGGGTCGACAGGGAAAAGCAGCTCATTGGGTCCATGGTTCTTCACTTGGGGGAGGTTGTCAGTGCCTTCACGCAAAGGCTTGAGACAGCACTCTAGCAAGACAGGAGCCGCAAGGCCAGCTCCGGCCTGGCTGGCGTGGCGGCATGCTAGGTAACCGAACCTGTGAACCCACCGCCGCCATCGTCTTTTGCACAATGCGCCCATGGACTTCAAACCGCTCGTCACCCTGCTGGCCATCGTCAACCCTTTGGCCATTGTTCCGTTTTTCATCCACTACACCCAGGGGTTCAGCCCGGCCCAACGCCAAAGAACCATTTGGGTGTCGTCTTGTTCAGCTTTTGTGGTGATCGCGGCCAGCGCTTTGCTGGGCCTGCAAATCCTGGAGTTTTTTGGCATCTCGCTGGCCAGCTTTCAAGTCGGTGGCGGCATGCTGCTGCTGAGCTCGGCCTTGTCCATGCTCCAGGCCCAGCCCGCCGAAGCCCGCGCCAACGCCGACGAGGTGCAAGACGCCGAGGACAAAGCCGCGGTGGGTGCCAGCATCGCCGTGGTGCCGCTGACCATTCCCCTGCTCACCGGCCCGGCCACCATGTCCACCGTGGTGATTTATGCTGAAAAAGCCAAGGACTTCGCCCAACTGGGCACCCTGGTGGGCTACGGTGTGGTCATCGCCCTGGCCACCGCCTTGTGCTTTTCACTGGCCACCCCGATTGCCCGCATCTTGGGCAAAACCGGCATCAACATCATGACCCGGCTGATGGGCTTGATCTTGGCCGCGCTCGCGGTCGAGGTCATGGCAGATGGGCTGCACAAGCTGTTTCCGGTGTTGGCGCGGGGGGTGTGAGAGGCTTGCCTTCAGTCCAGCTGCGGGATGGCGCCGGCTCAATGTATTGAGAGGTGGACACGCGCAGCTTGCTGCTTTTTTGCGATCTGCGTGTTGACTTGTACAAATGGACAATTCAAATCACCATTGACACCTCGGCCATCTTGGCTGTGTGTACCGATGAGTTTCAAAAACCTCGCATGGTGGAGTTGACCATGGGGGCACGGTTGCTGACTCCGGTTTCTGTACACAGTGAAGTGGGCAACGCGCTTTCTGCCATGCTCAAAAGGGAACGCATCACGCTTGCGCAAGCGTTGGCGTGTTTGGAGGTGTACAAGCAAATTCCTGTGAAGTGGATCGAAGTGGACTTGCCCCATGCTTTGACTTTGGCACATCGATCAAAACTCTACGCCTACGATGCGTATTTGCTGGCTTGCGCAGAGGCAACGCGTTCGCCTTTATTGACTTTGGACAAAGCATTGATCCGTGCCGCCCGTGAGATAGGCATTCAAACTTTGGAGGTGTACTCGTGAAGGTTTATTCTTATTCGCAGGCGCGGCAGCAATTGGCTGCGGTCCTGGACTGCGCAGAGCAAGAGGGACAAGTCAAAATCACCCATCGTGACGGACGTTCATTTGTGCTGCAACCCGAGCCTTCGAGCCGCTCACCCTTGGCCGTTGAAGGCGTGGCGCTGAATTTGAGCAGCTCAGAAATCGTGAAAGCTGTGCACGAAGGGCGCAGGGGCTGAACACCTGTGCGCGATGAATATGGCGTTGCAGGCTCGCGGTTGATGCCATTGATTCTGCAGCGCGCGCATGGGCAACGCGTTGGTAGCTATGGAATCGTTCCACTGCCACTGCTGCTGCCCTCCAAGCACCCTGTGGCGTCGGTCAGTCACAGCACCTTGATCAGCCGCACATCCAGCCCGGACACCTTGGCAAAGCCCGCATCAGCGGTGACAAACACAGGGCGCTCTGAAGCCACCAACGCACTGGCCGCTTGCAAAGCGTCTGGGGTGTTGAGGCCGTCACGGGCACGCAAGAGCGTGGCGGCGTCCACCACTGCGGCACTCAGTTCCACGATGCGCACGTTTGCAAATAAATCGTCATAACGCTTCAACCTAAACCCGGCAGTTGGCCGCTTGCTTCCGCAACAAACACTTGATGAATCAAACACTTGCGCTCACGACGACCTTCACCTCATGGGTGAAAGCGCTGCGCGGCCGCAGGTCTGCCGCTTCAGGCCTCTGGCGTTGTTGCTCGCACCCCCCGGACAGGCAGTCCGGGGGGCACTCGCGCCTAGCCACAGTCCTGCTTCGTCAGCCCCTCGGCCGCGCCCAACTGCCGGATTTAGGTTCAACAGCGCTGCATTGCCTTCACACAATGGCTTGACGCGGCACTCCAGCACAGACAAACGCGACACCGCCAGTTCAACGCTGGTCTGCTCTGCGCTCAGTTGCGCCATCAGCTCCATGGCGGCAGTGCGGAATGTGACGGCTCCTTCAAAGCGATAAATCAGCGCACAGGCATCCAAGAACAGCATCACCGATCGCCCCAGTCACCGTTCAATCAAGCCAAGCGAGATTTCAGGCCCTCCTCGTCCAGGCCACCGGCGTCGACATCCTGCGCAAGAAATTGGCTCAAACCACGGGACGCAAGGGCTTGGTTACCCTTGACCTTGAACAACAAGTCCTCATAGTCAGCCGTGCTCAAGAGCACCGCGCTGGGGCGGTTGCGCTTCATCACATGCACCGGTCCGCGGGCCAGCGCTGCGTCCAGGGCCGCAAAACCGCTGCGCTTGATTTGAGCCAATGTGATGACGTTCATGCAACACCTAGGAAGGTACCGATAACGGCATCAATAGTACAAAAAGGATGCACTGCATTGAATCCAGCATGCCCAGGCAGTCCGACATCCCAACCTCGTCCAATCCACCAGCGTAGGCATCGGCCGCAAGAAATTAGCTCCAACCGTGGGGCGACCAAGTGCTGGGTTGCGCTGCCTCTTCTGGCAGGAGCCCGCAGCCTAGATCAACGGCAGGGCCTGCCTGAGGAATGCGGCCGTTTGGACCAGTCCGTTTTTCTCCAGGCTGTTGGCGAACGCTTCGGGCGTGTAGTGTGGGTTCTGGAGCCGCGCACGCATGGACTTGAATGCGGGCAAAACCACCAGGGGCTCCAGGGTCAACTGCTGCAGCAAGAATTCATCCGGATGCAAGCCCGCTTCCAAACTCATCCATGCGCTGGCGGGCACCTCCCAGTCAGGACAGACTTGATGCATCAAATCTCTTCGTGTGTGAAGGCGCGCCTCGGGAATGCCCTTGTTGTGGGCCCGATTGCGAATCCACTCGTCGTCAATCCGCGCTGACCATTTGGCCGCATAGATGCCGGTGAAGGCCACCTCCATCAGGGCATCGCAGACGGCCATCGGATAGAGGACATTGGCATCCAGCAGAACCGTGTAGCGCGCATGCCCCGCCATGGCTCAGTAGTCCAGGCCCAGTTCCCGTGCGTTCGCCGCCATCTTGTCCAGCGCCTCGTTTCGCTTGGCCTGCATCCTTGCCGCATACCTGGCCAGGTCCTCAAAAAGAATGCGTCTGTGTGTTCCGACCATTCGATGGGGCAGGTTGCCGCTTGCGATTTCCTTGATCACGAAGGGCCTGGAGACATGGAGGTAGTTGGCCGCCTCGACGGTGGTGAACTCCTGCTTTTCGTGCATCAGGTCAATGGGCTCACGGCGCACCATCTTGCCCAGAGCCTGTCCCAGCACCTTCAGGATTTGGGGCGGAACTGCAACGCTGGGGCAGGATCCGTCATTACTTTGAATGGTGATGGTGGCGGCGCGCGAGTGGTCCAGACTGGTCATGATCAGCCGCTCTGCCGCACGAACCATTTCCTTTTCTTCCTCAGTCAGTGGGGGCGGGACCAAGCGGTCTTGGTCCAGTGTCGTGGTCATGGGTTGCTCCTTGCAGTGGCCTGGGTGTTCTGACCCTGACTATAGCGCGTACAAGTGCATTAAATGCAACAAGTGAAGTAAGTGCTTGAGACCTCGGGACCATGAGGCCTTGCGAGAGAAGGGCCGCAAGCCGGCTCAGCCGGCCCGTTTGTTGAACACCTTTTGACGGTTGGACTGAGAGGGCACCCCGTTTTATTTTTCAGTGAACAGTCCACGGCTGGGGCTTGAAATGCAAATCTTGCAGGGCCGACCCTCGAGCAACACAAACGCAGAGCAGCCAGGGTGGGTGAAGGACACCCGCCCGCCCACGGCGGCACGCATGGCATCTGCCCAAAAAAGCACTCGCCAGCCACCGCCCACAAACCGCTTGAGCTTGCAGCGACAATGCGCGCCATGACGCCTGAGCAATACGTCCAGCAAAAAGCCGCCGCTTCGGGCAGCAGCTTTTATTACGCCTTTTTATTCCTGCCCCGCGAGCGGCGCGCGGCCATCACGGCTTTTTATGCGTTTTGTCGAGAGGTCGACGACGTGGTCGACGAGATCAGCGACGCGCAGGTGGCTCAAACCAAGCTGGCCTGGTGGCGCCGCGAAGTGCACAGCGCTTTTGCGGGCCAGCCCAGCCACCCGGTGATGCAGGCGCTCATGCCTTTGGCGCCTGTTTACGACATCACGGCAGCCCACCTAGAAGCGGTCATTGAGGGCTGCCAAATGGACCTCACACAAAGCCGTTACCTGGACTTGCCCGACCTCAGCCGCTACTGCCACCTGGTGGCGGGCATTGTGGGCGAGGTGGCGGCGCGGATTTTTGGGCAAACCCAAGAGGCCACCACCGCCTATGCGCACAAGATGGGGCTGGCCTTTCAGCTGACCAACATCATCCGCGACGTGGGCGAAGACGCGCTGCGCGGCCGCATTTACCTGCCGATTTCTGAGCTGCAGCAGTTTGACGTGAAGGCACACGAGCTGATCAAGCGCCAGTATTCAGAACGCTTCACGGCGCTCATGGCCTTCCAAACCGAACGCGCCCTGGCGCTTTACGACGAGGCCTTGGCCCTGCTGCCCCCCGAAGACAGGCGCGCGCAAAAGCCCGGGCTCATGATGGCGAGCATTTACCGCACCTTGCTGCGCGAAATCCAGGCCGACGGCTACCAGGTGCTGCACCAGCGCGTGAGCCTCACGCCGCTGCGCAAGTTCTGGCTGGCCTGGAAAACGCAGGCCCTGGGTCGCGTGGGGTGACCGCGCTGCCATGCGCGTAGCTGTTGTCGGTGCGGGCTGGGCCGGCTGCGCCGCCGCCGTAGAGGCCAGGCGCCAAGGCCACCAGGTGCTGCTTCTGGAGGCCGCCCGCCAAGTGGGTGGCCGGGCCAGGCGGCTCGACATTGCGTACACGGGCCAAAGCCCGCACGCAGGCCCTGCCTGGGTGCTGGACAACGGCCAACACATCCTCATTGGCGCTTACCGCGACTGCCTGCAACTCATGCGCGAGCTGGGTGTGGTGCCCGAGCAGCACCTGCAGCGCCTGCCGCTGGCCCTGCGCACGCCCGATGGCGCGGGCCTGGCCCTGCCAGCGGGCTGGCCGTCCCAACTGGCTGTGCTGGCCGGTGTGCTGGGGGCCAAAGGTTGGCGCTGGCGGGACAAGCTCTCGCTCTTGCAATGCGGCCTGGGATGGCAGCACGCAGGCTTTGACTGCCCCGCCGACTGGAGCGTGGCCCGCCTGTGCCAGGCCTTGAGCGCCACCGTGTTTGACAGCCTCATAGAGCCGCTGTGCGTGTCGGCACTGAACACCCCGGCCGATCGCGCCAGCGGCCAAGTGTTTCTGCGGGTGATGAAAGACGCGCTCTTTGGCGAGCCTGGCGGCGCCGACCTGCTGCTGCCGCTGACAGATTTGTCGGCCCTGCTGCCCGACGCGGCCGTGGCTTGGCTGCAAGCGCAGGGGCAAGAATGCCAACTGGGCGCGCGCGTGCAAGCCTTGTCACGCTCGACGGCAGGCTGGACGCTGCTCGTTCATGGTGATGCGCTGCATGCAGACGCCGTGCTGCTGGCCTGCCCGGCCACCGAGGCG
>CANHKH010000207.1 GCA_947460165.1 Comamonadaceae bacterium | reverse complement strand
GTGAGGGTCGCTTGCAGCATGCTCAGCACGGCCACCAGCAGCAGCAAATTCACCGCCAGCGCCAGGCCTGAAAACAGGCCAAAGAGCATGTAGTAAATGCCCATGAAGATCACGATGACGATGAAGCCCCAAGTCACGCTGTTAAAGCCCTTGGCAATGTTCTCGGCGCCCAGGCTGGGGCCTATGGTGCGCTCTTCAATGATTTCCATGGGCGCGGCCAAAGAGCCTGCGCGCAGCAAGAGCGCCAGGTCGTTGGCTTCCACCGTGCTCATGGAGCCTGAAATTTGGAAGCGGTTGCCCAACTCGCCTTGAATCACGGGCGCGGTCAGCACCTCGCCCTTGCCTTTTTCAAAGAGCACCAGGGCCATGCGCTTTTTCAGGTTCTCGCGGCTGACGTCGCGCATGATGCGCCCGCCCTTGGCGTCCACCGTCAAATCGACCTTGGGCTGCTGGGTTTGTGCGTCAAAGCCGGGTTGGGCGTCGGTCAGGCTGTCGCCGGTGAGCACCACTTGCTTTTTCAAAATGACCGGGCGGCCATCGCGTTCCAGGAATTTTTCAGAGCCAAAAGGCACCAGGCCGCCGCTCAACTCGGCGACGCGGGCTTCGGCACTTTCGTCGACCAAGCGCATCTCCAGCGTGGCGGTGCGGCCCAAAATGTCTTTGGCCTTGGCCGTGTCCTGCACACCAGGCAGCTGCACCACGATGCGGTCCAGGCCCTGCTGCTGGATCACGGGCTCGGCCACGCCCAGCTCGTTGATGCGGTTGTGCAGCGTCAAGATGTTTTGCTTGAGCGCCTGGTCTTGCACGCGGCGCACGGCCTCGGGCTTGATGCTGGCCACCAGCTTGAACTCGCTGCCCTCGGGCTCGACGCGGGTTTGCAGGTCGGGAAATTGGTCGCGGATCAGGTTGTTGACGGCGTCCACACTGGCCTGGTCGCGCAGGCGCAGCTCGGCCGCCTGGCCGTTGCGGCTGATGCCGCCGTGGCGCAGGCTTTTCTCGCGCAGGGCCAGCCGCAGGTCGCCCGCCAGCGATTCCACGCGCTTGGTGAGCGCCGCTTGCATGTCCACCTGCAGCATGAAGTGCACGCCGCCACGCAGGTCCAGGCCCAGGTACATAGGCGCGGCATGGAGGGCGCGCAGCCAGTCGGGCGAGCGCGACAGCAGGTTGAGCGCCACGATGTAAGTGGGGTCTGCCGCGTCGGGAATGAGGGCGCGCTGAATGGCGTCTTTGGCCTTGAGCTGGTTGTCGGTGTTGGTAAAGCGTGCCCGCACCGAGCTGCCGTCCAAGCTGACTTGCTCGGCCTGCAGGCCAGCGGCTTTGAGGGCTTCTTCCACCCGGGTGACGGTGGCGCCGTCGACCTTGGTCATGGTCTTGAGGCTGGAGACCTGCACGGCAGGCGCTTCGCCAAAAAAATTGGGCAGCGTGTAGAGTGCGGCAACCACCAAGGTGATGGCAATCACCAGGTATTTCCAGACCGGATAGCGATTCATGGGCGATTCCAAAAGCTCAAAAAGGCCTCGCAAGGCCGGGCCGAAAAACAAGCGGCGGCCCGCAGGCCGCCGACGGCAGGGGCCGGCACATCTGCCGCCCCCGGGGCTTTACTTCATGGTGCCTTTGGGCAAGACCTGCACCACAGACGAGCGCTGCATTTGCACCTCCACACCGGTGGCCAGCTCCAAGTTCATGTAGCCTTCGCCGATTTTGGTGACCCGGCCGAGCAGGCCGCCAGCGGTGACCACTTCGTCGCCCTTGGCCAGCGCGTCAATCATGGCGCGGTGTTCTTTTTGCTTTTTCATCTGCGGGCGGATCATCACAAAATACAGCACCGCGAACATCAGCACCAGCGGCAGCATGCTGGTGAGAGAGGACATCATGTCGCCGCCGCCGGCAGCGGCCGGTGCGGTCTGGGCAAACGCAGAAGAAATAAACACAGCTAAAACTCCAAAAAAGGGGGCCTGGGATCAGGCGCTTCGAATCAGGCGCGGATTGTATGCGGGGGGCTGGGGGCGGCCTGGGCCTGGATAGCCCCTGGTTGTTCAGGGTGTTGCGCTCGTGCGAGAACTTTCACGCGGCCACAGCACCCACAGGCGCAGGGGCTGGTTGACGCGGCTGGCCAACTGGCCCGCTTCGGCACCGGTGCCCGCAAAGTAGTCGGCGCGCACCGGCCCCACGATGGCGCTGCCCGTGTCTTGGGCCACCACCAGGCGCTGCAGTTGGCCGGCCGGCCCCGTCGAGGCCAGCCAGACGGGCGTGCCATAAGGAATGCTTTGCCTGTCCACCGCGATGGAGCGGCCCGCGCTCAGTGCCACGCCCTGGGCGCCGCGCGGTCCGGCCTGGGGGTCGGTGATGGGTTCCTCGCGGAAGAACACATAGCGTGGGTTGCTCCACAGCAGCTGGTTGACGCGCTGTGGGTTTTGGGCCGCCCAGTCTTTGGTGGCCTCGGGCCAGGGGTTGATGCGCTTGACGCCTTGGTCCAGCAGCCATTGGTTGATGCTGCGGTAGGGCTGCTCGTTGGAGCCGGCAAAGGCCACACGCACCAGGCGCTGCGAGCCGTCGGCCTCGCTGATCAGCAGGCGGCCCGAGCCTTGGATGTGCAGCAGCATGGCGTCTATGGGGTCGCTCAGCCAAGCAATTTCTCGGCCGCGCAGCGCGGCCTGGGCTGGGGGGGCGCTGTCAATTTCTTCCCGCGTGAACCAGGGCTTGCGTTGCCCCAGGTCGGCGGGCGGGCGGTAGAGCGGCACCGTGTGGCTGGCCGAGCGCTGGCGCCTGGCGTTCATCACGGGTTCGAAATAGCTGGTGAGCAGGCCTTGGGCCACGCCTTGGTGCGACTCCACCCGGTAAGGCTGCAGCCGGCCCATGAGCCACTGGCGCTGCTCGGCCTCGCTGGCGCTGGCCAGGCGCCGAATGTCGGGACACAGCGCGGCCCAGGCCGGTGCAGGGCGCTCGCAGCTGCGCAGCTTGGCGACCCAGGCCTGGCCCAGCCTGTCCTCGGCAAAGCCGGGCAGCTCTGACCAATCCACCGGCACCCAGCGGCTTTTGGCCTGCATGAGGGCTGGCGCCGAGGGCTGTGCAGCGGTGGGCCGTGCGGGCTCGGCAGGGGCGGCGCCGGCCTGAGGTGCGGTGGGCATGGGCAAAGGCGCGGGCGATGGTGTGGACTCAGGGCGATAAACCGCACAAGAGGCCAGGACAGCCGTGCTGACGATAATCGCCCAGGCTTTCACCACCCTGTACTGAGTTGTCATGACCTTGCTTCTGCTGGAATCGTTGCTGGCGCTCTTGCTGTTCGTGTTCATTGTGTGGTGGACCATGTTTTCGGGCCGGCCCAAAGGGGAGTTGCCGCCAGAGGAAACCGGCCACCCACCGCCACCCGAGGATGCGGTCCAGAAGCCGCCATCCATCAAGCGCTAGGGAATGTCCAAACCGCGCAGCAGGTTGGCCAGCTCGACGGCGGATTTCACACTCATTTTGTCAAACACCCGGGCGCGGTGGACCTCCACGGTGCGCACACTGATGTCGAGCTGGTCGGCCACCAGCTTGTTGGGCAGCCCTTCTACCACCAGGCGCATGACATCGCGCTCGCGCTCGGTCAAAGCGTTCAGGCGCGTTTGCAAATCGCTGGTTTGATGGCGTGCTGCCAGGCCGGCGGCCGAATGCGCCAGCGCTTGCTCGATGCGGTCGACCAGCGCATTGTCTGAAAAGGGCTTTTCGCAAAAGTCGAAGGCCCCTCGCTTGACCGTGTCCACCGCGGTGGGCACGTCGGCGTGGCCGGTCAGAAAAATCACGGGCAACAGGGGCAGCAAGCCAATGGCAATGAGCTTTTCAAACATCACCAACCCGCTCATGCCGCCCATGCGCATGTCCAGCAGCACGCACGAGGGCTCGCGGATCACAAAGTCAGGGCTGCTGACGATGTGGTCAAAAGATTCCGCTGAGTCAAACAACTCGCTCATCAGGCGGCGCGAACGCAGCAGCCAGGCCAGCGCATCGCGCACGCTGGCGTCGTCATCGACCACATAGACCGTCGCTGGAGTCATGGCACTCAAGGTTTGAAAAAGGCCGGCAGCCGGGGTGTCAGGGCCGCTTGCGATGGTGGGGGGCTGTCGGGGGTGGCGGCCGACAGGGTAAACGCAAAGACCGTACCACGTGGCGGGTGGGCCTTGAAGCTCAGGCTGCTGCCGTGTTGCTCCACCACCGTGCGGCACAGGCTCAGGCCCAGCCCCATGCCTTCGTCTTTGGTGGTGAAAAAAGGCGTGAACAGCTGGCTGGCCACCTCCTCGGCAATGCCCTCGCCCACATCGGTCACCGAGAACTCAACCCCGTTTTTGCCCGAGCGCTGCACGCGCAGATGCAGCACGCGGTCGCTGGCTTGCTCGGGCACCGCTTGCATGGCTTGCATGCCGTTGCGAGCCAAGTTCAAAAGCACTTGCTCGACCATGGTGGGGTCACACAGCACCTGGGGACAACTGGGTTCGGCCGTGATCACCACGCGCACACCCAGCTTGCGCGCTTGCAAGCTGACCAGGGGCATGATCGCATCGATCAGGTCCATGGGCTGCACCGCTTCGCGTTTTTGCTCGCGCCGGCGCACAAAGTCGTGCACGCTCTTGATGACCTTGCCGGCCCGCCCGGCCTGCTCGGCGATGCGGCGCAAGGCCATCTCCAAATCGCCGCTGAGTCGGCGCTGCTCGGGCGTGCCCGTCAGCAGCGCGGCTTGGGTGTCGCGCAGCACATTGAGCGAGCCATTGGCATAGCTGGAGATGGCGGCCAAGGGCTGGTTGAGCTCGTGGCTGAGCAGCGAGGCCATCTCGCCGACCATGGCCAGGCGGGCCGTGGCCTGCAGCCTGTCTTGGCTGGCGCGCGAGATTTCTTCAGCGCGTTTTTGCTCGCTCAAGTCCAGCACCGCGCTCATCCAGCCGGTGTGTTTGCCCAGCGCGTTGATCAGCGGCGCCTCGATGATGAGCACCGGAAAGCGTGTGCCGTCGCTGCGCATGAAAACCGACTCGTGGCCGCCGCGCGGCAAGGCCTTGTTGGCCATCCTGAAGGTTTGGCGGTCCTGGTACACATTGGCCAGCTCGGGCGGCCAGTAGGGCGCGGGGCTGGCCCTGTGGTGGAGCAACTCCTCGGCGCGCACGCCCACCATTTGGCAAAAGGCCGGGTTCACATAGGTGATGCGGCCCTCCAGATCGCGCGCGCGCAGGCCGGTGTTCAGCGAGTTTTCCATGGCCTTGCGAAAGGCCAGGGCCTCGGCCAGGTCGTGCTCGACTTTGAGTCGGCGCCGCATGTCGCGCACCAGCATCAGCAGCACCACGCACAGCGCCAGCGTCATGGCCGTGACCAGCGCCGTCAAGAGGTTGGGGAACAGGTCGGCCGTGCCTTGCCGACTCTCTAGGCGCAATACCAAGGTATTGCCTGACAGGTCCACCAGTTGCTGGGCAACAAACAGCCGCCGGCCGCTGCCTGCGCTGCCGTACATCGCCAGCCGGGTGCCGTCGGCCTCGGCAAAAGACACGGCATGCCCGCGCGTGAGTTGGGCGCCCAGCAACTCGCTGAGCATGTCGTTGAGCGCGTAGGTGGCCACGGTAAAGCCGATCAGCTGACCGGTGGCCATCAGCGGCAAACACACGTCCATCAGCTCCAGCCCCATGCCGTTGCTTTGCGGCACAAAGTAGCTGTTGGAGTAGGCCGGGGCATTAAAGCGTTGGGCGGCTCGGCAGGCCAGGCCCACATCGGCCGCGCTCAGGCTGCGGTCAAAAGATTCAAAAGCCGGCGGCCTGTAGGGTGAGTCGCTGACCCGATCGGGGCGCAGCTCGGTGTCGCGCCATTCCACGCGGATCAGCTCGCGCCTTTGCTGCAGCAGCTCATGGGCATGCGCCTGCCAGGCGGGGTCGCGGTCGGGTTGCAGGGCCTGCAGGCTGCGCAAGTTGCGGCTCATGCCTTGGCGCATCTGGGTGGCCAGATCGGCCGTGTAGGCTTCCAGCCGTTCCTGGGCAGCGCTGCTTTCGTAGCGGCCGGCCAACCAGATCAGCAGCACCAGTGAGCTGCCCACCAGCAGCACCAGCAAGGCCCAAAGCAGGCTGCGGCTTTTGCGCAAAGGCTGCAGCCCGCCCAGCCAGCGCCAGGCCGGCTTGCTGCTTGTGGCTCCATCGTCTGCGTTCATGGCAGCACCCGGTGCGTCAAGGCGGGCAGCTGAGCGCGCACGGTCGCCAAGCGCTGCGGCGCCAACTCGGACAGCACCACGCCTGGCCCCTCGCGGCACTCGGCCAGC
>CANHKH010000206.1 GCA_947460165.1 Comamonadaceae bacterium | reverse complement strand
GCTCCACGGTGGTGATCAGGTCGTTGCGGCCAATCAAAATCTGCGTGGGGCAGCTGATCTGGTGCAAGCGGTCCATCACGTCGTGGGTGAGCAGGGCGTGGCCGGTGTTCAGGTAGCCGTGCAGCGGGCGGTGCACCTGCAGCAAGGTGGCTATGCCAGCGTCAATCTTGGCGCGTTGGCTCTCGTAATAACTTTCTGTGTAAAAGTAAGTGAGCAGGCCCGCCAGAAAACAGCGGTTGATGCCCATGGCCTGGGCCGAGCCCATCCACCAGCGCACCATGTCTTGACCGCGCTGGCCCAGCTTGCCGAAGGTGGAGGTCATGGCCAAGCTGCGCACCCGTTGTGGCTGCTGCAGCGCCATTTGCTGGGCGATCGCTCCGCCCAGGGACTTGCCCAGAACATGGGCCCGCTCTATGCCCAGGTGTGCCATCAGGCCCAGGGCGTCGGCCGCCAGCATGGCGGTGGTGTAGGGGTGATCGGGCGCGTCAGTGCCACCTATGCCCCGGTTGTCAAAAGCCAGCACCTTGAAGTCTTGAGCCCCCCGCTCCAGTTGAGCGCCCCAGGCGCTGTGGTTGCCGCTGGCATAACCGCCCACCATGACCAGCCAGTCGCCTGTGCCTTGGACGGTGTAATTCATTTGGATGTCGCCGATGTGGGCTTGGGGCATGGTGTTGTCCTGTGTTCGACCGGATCAAGCGCCTGCGTGATCCTTAGGGGGCGAATATAGCAAGCCTGGGTCCTGCACAGGTCGCCCAAATGGGCAAGCCGCACTGGTGTGCCCAGCGCTCAAGCGCTTGCAACGCAACGCGCATGACAAGCCAAGCACCGCCTCAAAATGCAACACAGTGCGCATGGGTCTGGCCTGCAAGGCCAAGACCTCAGCGCAGGTCGCGAGGTGCGCGTGGTCATTCTGGGTCAGCCGACCTCATCACGGCTTAAAGCGGCAAAAGTTCAGCCACAGCGCCTTCAGGCAAGGGGTACTGGTCCACGTTCAAGCACATGCTGACCAGGGTGTAGTAGCTCATGGTGGCCATCAGGTCGACCACGCCGGGCTCGCCCACCGATTGAACCAAGGCGGCGTAACGCTCATCGCTGACCCGGCGGTTTTGAAGCAGCTCGTGGCAAAAGCCGTGCAAGGCTTTTGCCGTGCCGTCCAGCGCGGGTGGCTGGCCTTGGGCGATGGCCACAATCACATGCTCGGCCAGCCCGGCCTCTGAGGCCATTTTGCGGTGCGCCCACCACACGAATTGGCTGGTCCAGAACCGCGCCACCATCAAAATCGCGAGCTCATTGAGTGCCAAGGGCAGCGATGATTCAAAGCGGGTGTGCACGCCAAATTGCTGCGCCAAGTTGCCGATCTGGGGGCTGCGCAGCAACACGTTGTACGGCCCTTGCATGGAGCCTCGTTTGCCCGCCATCACGTTGTGCGTCATGGCTTGCTGGGCGGGCGACATGCGCTCCCACGTCAGTGGTGCAAAACGGCCGCCGCGCAGCTCAAACTTGGGCGGGCTGTCTGCGGTGCTCTCGGTCTGGGCCATGGGTGGTGTTCTTGGTTGAACTGCGAGGGCGTCAGTTCTTGCGGGTGAAAAAATGACCAGCTGCTCTCACAACACCTGGCGCAACTGAGCCGCTGTGACGGCGGTCAAGCCAAGCGGCAAGTCCACACGTTTGATGGCTGCGCCCAAGGCGCCGGCAACCGGGGTGATGGCATGGTCACTGCCTGTCAGTCTGCCGAGGCGCCTGAGCTCTTGACCACGGCTGCCCACTTGGCAATGTCAGAGCGCAAAGCCGCGCCAAATTCGGCGGGTGTGCTTTCAAAGGGCTCAGCCCCCAGGGCGGCAAACTTGTCTTGCGTGTCTTTTTCGCCCAAGATTTTGTTGACGTCTGCGTTGATTTGGCGCACCACGGCGGCGGGCATGTCTTTGGGCCCGAAAAAACCAAACCAGGGGTTGATCACAAAGCTGGGGTAGCCCGACTCGGCCACGGTGGGCATGTCTTTGAAGGCTTGCGGTCGCTTGGAGCCCGTCGCCCCCAGACCCTTGACCGAGCCTGAGCGAATGTGTTGGGCCACCGACGGCAAGCTGGTGAAGACCAGTTGAATTTGTCCCGACAGCAAGTCTGTCAAGGCCGGTGCAGCGCCTTTGTAGGGCACGTGTTGCATCTTGGTGTTGCTGGCCACACTGAACATTTCACCGAGCAAGTGGTTGACCGAGCCGTTGCCCGCTGAGCCAAAGGACACCGGATTTTTGGCCGCGTAGGCGGCCAATTCACGGATGTTGTTGACAGGCAGCGATCCCGTCACGGCCGCGACAAAGGGCACGTTCGCCAAGGTCGCCACGGGCGTGAAGTCGGCCTCGGGGTCGAAAGGCAATTTTTTATAAATGCTCACGTTGATGGCGTGCGAGCCGACGTAAGACATCAAGAGCGTGTGGCCGTCGTTGGGCGACTTGGCCACTGCATCCATGCCTATGTTGCCGCCCGCGCCTGCACGGTTTTCAATCACCACCGGCTGGCCCCATTTTTCAGACAATTTTTGACCCATGATGCGGGCCAGCGCGTCCGAGGCGCCCCCTGGCGTTTGCGGCACCACAATGCGCACCGGCTTGGTGGGGAAGCTTTGCGCTTGCACGGCGGCCCCTGCGCAAGCGCCCCACACAAGCAACGCACTGTGCAAAATGGTTTTCAAAGTCATGGCTGTCTCCCCCGGTCTTGTTAACAAACTGGCAGAGTTTCACACACTTCAGACCACGCCCTGGGCAGGTCACGCTCACCGTCTCTGAACGTGTTTCCAAGTCATGCCCCGGGGTGACACAGTCAGCAGATCTGAGGCCTCGCCTGCGTTGCCAGCAAGCGCACAGAGCTGCAGTGCAAGCAGTTCATGGGTGCGCAAACCGGCCGCCTGGGCGAGCGAACACACAGCTGCGCATGGCTGACCCATAATGAAAAACCATTGACTTTGCGAGACACGCCATGGACTGGTTGAACAACTCCATCATGCGCACCCGGGGCGTGGCCCAGGGTCGCACCCCCGACACGCACGAGCTCACCGAAGCCAAGCAGGGCAAGTACCACTACACCATAGGCCCGTACTCGGAGCCTGTGCTGCATGTGCGCCCTGGCGATCGGGTGATTGTGCAAACCCGTGATGCCTTCGAAGGCAAGGTGAAAACCGAGCAAGACCTGCCTTCGCGCGTGCTCACCATGCCTTTTGTGAACCCGCAAAATGGCCCCATCATGGTCGAGGGCGCGAGCAAGGGCGATGTGATTGCGGTCTACATCGAGTCCATGGCGCCGCGTGGCCCCAACCCGCGCGGCACCTGCGCCATGATCCCGCAGTTCGGCGCCTTGAGCGGCACCTCGCTCACCGCTTTGCTCGCTGCTGATCTGCCCGAGCTGGTGCGCAAGGTCGATGTGGACGAGCAAGGCGTGTACTGGAGCAAGCGCGTCACGCTGCCCTACAAGCCACACATCGGCACGCTGAGCTGCTCTCCCGAGATCGACTCCATCAACACCCTGACGCCTGATTCCCACGGCGGCAACATGGACCTGCCCGACATGGGGCCGGGCAGCATCACCTACCTGCCTGTGCGCAGCGAAGGTGGTCGGCTTTTTATCGGCGACGCGCACGCCTGCCAGGGCGACGGCGAGGTGTGCGGCACAGCCGTGGAATACGCCAGCACCACCACCATCCATGTGGACCTCATCAAGGGCTGGCAGCTCGAATGGCCACGGCTGGAGAACGAGGCCATCATCATGGCCATTGGCAGCGCCCGCCCCCTGGAAGACGCCACCCGCATCGCCTACAAAGAGCTCATTTTGTGGATGGAAGCCGAGTACGGCTACGACCGCTGGGACGCCTACATGATGCTCAGCCAATGCGGGCAGGTGCGACTGGGCAACTTTGTGGACCCCAAGTACACCGTGGGCGCGGGCATCAGCAAAAAATACCTGGCACCGGCCTGAAGCGCAAGACGTTTTTTCACCCCTTAACCCATCAACCCCTCAAAGGAATTCACATGGATCTCGGACTCAAAGGCCTCAGGGCCGTGGTCACCGGCGGCACCAAAGGCATTGGCCGCGCCATTGCGCAAACGCTGGCGGCCGAAGGCGCGCACATTGCATATTGCGCGCGCAACGCCGAAGAAGTGGCCCAAACCGCCAAAGACTTTGCGCCCTATGGCGTGACGGTGTTTGGCCGTGCGGTGGACGTGGCCGACGGCCCGGCACTGGCCGCGTTTGTGAACGACGCCGCGGCGGCCCTGGGCGGCATAGACATTGTGGTGGCCAACGTCAGCGCGCTGGCCTTGCCCAACGAAGAGGCCAACTGGCAACGCGGCTTTGACGTGGACATGATGGGCACTGTGCGCCTGGTGAACGCAGCCATGCCGCACCTGGAAAAAAGCACCCAGGCCGCCATCGTCACCATCTCCAGCGTGTCAGGCCGCGAAATCGACTTTGCCGCTGGCCCTTACGGCGCCTTCAAGGCGGCCATCGTGCACTACACCCAAGGTCTGGCCTACCACCTGGCGGGCAAACACATACGCGCCAACACCGTCTCGCCCGGCAACACTTACTTTCCTGGCGGCGTGTGGAACCAAATTGAGCACGGCAATCCCGAGCTGTACAAGATGGCCCTGGGCATGAACCCCACGGGCCGCATGGGCACGCCCCAAGAAATGGCCAACGCGGCGGTCTTTTTGGCCAGCCCGGCAGCGAGCTTCATCACGGGCACCAACTTGGTGGTCGATGGCGCGCTGACCAAAGGCGTGCAACTCTGAGCGGGGATGGTTGGTCGCCAGGGTGGGGCCATCCCCCTGGCTTTTTGCTGCTTAGAAGCCTGTCCTCAGTGCCCGTCACTGCCCCCTTTGTTCTCTGGCATGGGTGCATGGTTTTCAAAAACTCAGCACAGGGCACGTTTTCGGGGACAAGGTCACGAGGCCGTCTTCACTTCGTGCAGAAATGATGATGAACGAGCGTTGAAGGCTATTCAAGGCATTTGTAGCGCTTTGCCAAGCCCAGTACCTGGCTGCGCATGGCACGGATGATGGAGTCGTCGCCCATCACCATCACCTGGTCGCCGTGGCGCAGAACGTCCATCACCAACTCGACGGGGGACCCGTAGGGAACGACCAGTTCGAGTTGGCCGTCTTTCAGGCGGCGCACGCGCTGCATGGGATGCCAGATTTCTCGCTCTACCCACTGGGCCGCTTCCTCGGTAAAGACCAGGGTGGCCCAGCGATTGGGTTCTCCCGTGAAAGTGCCGTAGGTGCCGTCAAAGATCCGCTCTATATGTTCCAGGCTGACCTCTTTGGCTTGCGACTCCAGGCGCTCGCAGGACTCCACCGCGTCCAGGGCAAAGCGCCGCAGTTCGTTGGCTTGGTGGCACCAGGCGTCAAGGTACCAGGTGCGGCAAAAAACCATGCGCTGCGGGGAGATGTCCCGCTCGGCCTTGATTTGGCGCGAGCGCGTGAAATAGCTTATGCGCACTTGGCGCCTTTGCATCAGGGCGGTGGTCACCACCTCAAACACCTCGCTGTTGACCGCGCGCTTGCCCGGTACCAGCAGGCGCACGCGTTTGTACAAATTGCTGCTTTCTGCCTCGGGTGAGACCAGTCGCTCCACCCGTTGGATCACTGAATTCAGGCGTGGTGCGAGTTTTTGGATCGGGTCCAACTCTTCGAGCAGGCGGTGTGCAAAAACCAGCGCATACAACTCTGACTCGCTGAACCACAGCCCGGGCATTTCCTTGCGCCCTTGTTGGCCGGCGGCGCCAATTTTGTAGGTCCTGTCGAAGGCGTCGTATTCGATGGGGGTGCCCAACTGCTCGCGCAAGTATTTCAAGTCGCGCTTGAGGGTGGCCGGCGAAATGTTGAGTCGTTGAAGGATTTCTTCAAAGCGAAGGTTTTTAGTGTCTCTGAGCAAGCTGGTGATGCGAAAAATCCTTTCGGTGCGTAACAAGGTTTTATCCTTCCCGTCTTGGACGACATGAGTGCGTCAACAGCTGACGCTCATTAATATTCTGTTACAAATAGCTCATAAAATGATCTTTCAGAAGGTTCATTTGTTGAGCTGTGAAAATAAAAAACAGAGATCAATTTGCTTGACTTGGTATTTACCCTCTGTTGTCTTCAAGTCAGATTCTGAATTTGTCCAGGCTCACATCGTGAGCAGCACTTGCTGATCATGTATCCAGTGCCTGGCGTGTGCTGGCCGTCTGGCATGGACCATTTCAGTCGCGACCAGCCTCTGCGCCGACTTGTATTTGTATGGCCTTGGCGC